>RDOE01000025.1 GCA_011364975.1 Promethearchaeota archaeon
TCTCCTTTTGGCATATTATTTTCCTCTTTTGTTTAATTTTTTTTGAATAATTATTCTCTTTATATAATTATTATAAAATTAGCTATTTAAATATTATGAATAATTATTCGATATTCCATAATCTCACATTTACAATCTATTTAATAATTATAAGAAAGAGTAAACAAAATTCAAAGGTTGAGGGCTGAATTTAAGAGATATTGCTAAAGTAAGATACAATATTCGAATTTATTATGAATATTGGTCTTATAAATTCTTTAAACTATAATACATAAATAAATTGTAATTATTTTATAAATGAGATAATCAATAATTAAAAATTAAATTAAAAAGAAGTAAATGCAAATTAAATTAGGAAGTTTTATGTCATGATACGATTTGTTCATTTCTTTAATTATTCAACAAAAGTTTCAATTGAGGACGGAGAAAAGTGGTATTTAGATGAGCATGTTCCTCGAACTAAGAGATTACCCGGTTTGATCGGTTATTTTTCTTGGAGATCTATCGATCCCGGTATACCTTTTCCTCACCCTGCTGCGCCTACACCTTTTGATCAATTTATACGTAGGAGTGAATTGGTTTTCAAGGATATTAAAGCATGGCGGAATGCAATGGAGTTTGATCAAGATATCTGGATTGCCTCTGAGGAAGAAATGCCAGGTTTCCGGGAATTTGAATGTATGTTACTCGAAGAGGAACCCCAGTATGATCTCCTTAGAGATGCTCCTCCGCAACAATATAAATATATGACATTACCACTTTGGTGGCCAAATGGCAGACCTACTGTTGATTTAAACGCAAATATATTTATAGATTCATATTGTATTCAATACAACCCTAAATATCCGGAAGATATTGGTGAAGATTGGTATCTTGGTCATCATACTCGAGAAGGAAAACAGCTGCCAGGAATGAAACACTACAAAACATGGAAGACCGCTCATGTTTCTGACGATTTAAAGAACCCGTTTTTAAAAGTTAACAAATGGTATCGTCTTACCGAGCTGGGTATGAGCATTGAAGCATTCCATGCTACTATGGTAAACAAAGAAACACGGATAAGGTTTACACCATCTCCATTTGGTAATGTTATAGGCGGTTGGTTAAATATTGGGATTAAGTTAGAAGATGTGCAGGAATTTATAAAATAGCTGAAAAGTGAAGTAGAAATAAAAACTGATTTGATTATATCATTTTTCATGATCTTTAATCATTTACTCTTATAATTTAGCACTTAATCCTAATAGTATAACTATATTTCCTTTCATTCCTATAAAAGTTTTTAACAAAAATTATGAAAAAAGTTCGATACAGATATCAGCTGATAGCCAAAAGAATTTTTCATAAAAGTCGACCGATCTCATTTTAAGACGACGATCCCATGTTAATCCACTAACATCATCTCCACCAGCTAAAATATATCCTAATCTTACATTTCTAAATTGAGCTACAGCAAATAACGCAGCAGCTTCCATTTCTACTATTATGGCTCCTTCAGCTATTCTTCTTTGTATTTTTCCATAAGTTTCACGGAAAAATCCATCAGTTGTCCATGTTTTGCCAACCTGATACTTTATTTTTTTTTTAAAAAGAAAAGATTGCATTTTTTCTACTATTTCAGAATCAGCTTTAATTTCTCTGAAGGGAGGGATATAGTGATAAGAAGTACCTTCATCTCTTATTGCTGATGTTGGTATGATAAATTGGTTTGTTAATATTTCACTATCTAAAACACCACATGATCCAATTACGATAAATTTTCTACATCCTAATGCGATAGCTAATTCCAAGTTTCCCGCGGCGAAAGGAGCACCTAATCCAGGAGTTATGACTGCTAATCTTTTTCCGTTATGTAATAAACCATAAAGTGTAATAGGGGGAGTTATTGTTGATTCAATTCGAGCAATTTCTTCCAAAAATCCTTCCTTACTTAGTTGTTGTATCACATGATAATAAAATGGAAATATACAAATTTCTGGTACTTCTTTTTTTTCTATAATTAAAGATGGATCTATAATCGCCTTTTTATTTGAATCAAATTCTAAAATAGGGTAATTTATTGATGACATAATTATCTTAAGACGTAATTTCAAAGTTTACTAAATATATTTAATCTGAAAGTTATTAAAAATTAATGAATATGGAAGATTTTAAATGAGGTCTTTAAACTCATTTTTTAGCATATAGGAGAATTCTCCATAGTTTAGATCGTAAATTAGATGAGTTAAATTTATCTGTAAATGACAGAAGGAACCTCAATTTCAATAACTGTATAGTTTTCACTGCTCCATGATTCAATTATTCCAGCCCAAACGGGACAGCTTTGGCTCCGAGGTCTTATATACACTTGAACCCAATCATGTGGGGCAATCATAACATGCCGTGATAATTCCATTTCCCAGAATTCTGATCGAAAAAGATAATGTTCTACGACCAAAATCTGAGGGGCATTATCAAAACTATCCCATATAATACTTTCGTTGATTCCGAATGATGGTTTATTAATAGATAGATACGAAATGAATTCATCTCTCATACCAACAACTTCAGAAATATTTTTTGCGAACCAATCTATCACTTCTACAATCGCAGAACCTTTTATCATCGCATTAGCATTACTAACTATAGCTTCAACTTCAATTATATTATTCAAGTGGGTTGAATTGGGATTAATGAACACTTCCAGAATTTTTTTATTTGGGTCATTATTCCATACTTTATATTCCAAATCAATTGTTTCATTTGTTTGCACTGTAATTGAAAGATTCTCTAATAGTCTAGAATTATAAATATTTATCTCTGCTAATAACCAAGCAGTGTGGTTTGGAAATGATTTAACGTAATTCGGGATGAAAGTGATGTTGGATTTATCCTTATTAACCGAAAGGAAGATAAATATTAAAGGAGCTAAAATTGAAGCTAACACAAATACAACTATGAAAAAAATGATGAAAAATTTCTTAGTTTGGAGTTTCATTGGTTAAAAATTTCCTCGTTTTGTACAAATAAACCAGAATCTCAAAATATAAAGTTTGTTGTTATTTAGAAATTATGCTCTAATCTATCGATAATATCATTTTGAATGGGGGTTCCAAGATCAACGAAGGTTGCATTATATCCCCCTACTTTAACTATCAAATCAGAATAGTTTTCAGGATGCAGCTGAGCATCCTTTAAAGTTTCTGTAGATACTACGTTAGGTTGTATTTGCATACCTCCTTTTTCAAAATAGCCTTTAAGAAGGAAAAATAATTTTTCGATTCCTTCTTCGGTATCAAGATTTTGAGGATGAATTCTTACATTTACCGCAACGCCATTGGTTGCATAATCATAATTCAATTTCGCTACAGAATTTAATATAGAAGTCAAACCATTTTTTTCCACTTTATTTACAGGGGATAAACTATTTGAAATAGGTTCCATTGCTTTTCTACCATCAGCACTCGCTCTTGTAAAGAACCCTTCCATTACGTGGATTCCCATCGAATATGCTCCAGCACTATATCTCCCTCCTCTTAAAGGTTTATATTTAGCTACTTCTTGAGTAAATAGATTCCATAACTCTACTGCAAATTTGTCTATTTCCTCCTTATCATTTCCCCATTTATCGTATTTATTCATTAATTTTTGTCTTAACTGATCATTACTTTCAAAATTTGAATTTAGAATCCCAATAAATTCACTAAGACTCATTTGCTTTTTTTCGAAGATTACCTTTTTAAGAATAAATAAAGAATCGACTAATGTCGCAAAACCATAACCAGTAATTGAAGAAAAGTTATATTTTGCTCCCCCACATACATAATCTCTTCCGTTCTCTAGACATTTTTCTATGAACGCTGAGGTGAATGGGTGCTGAAAGAACTTCATTGCCTCCTGGTCCCCTATTTCTGCCAGTTTTACACATAGTTGAATATTATAGCTTAATTGCTCCTTAAAAGCATCAAAGAACTCATTAAATGTTCTGAACGAATTTGGTTCTCCTGTTTTTAATCCATCAAATCCTTTTGTTAAGTTACTGTATCCATTATTTAAGGTTAATTCTAAAACACCCGGTAAATTCATGAACATTCTACCAGTAGCAGAGAATGCATTCCCCTGTCCTGTAGGCTCAACGCATCCTATTATTACATAATCTCGAGCATCTTCTAATAAATATCCTGATTTGATTAATGCAGGTATTATAACATCATCATTATAAAAAGCAATTCCAGATGTTTGTCTAAAAACCCGTAATGCTTCCGTGAAGAACTCTTTTGGTGTATTTTTGTTAATCCTGACTGATAAATCTGTGGTAAAAACTTTCAAATTTTTATACGCTTCTAAAAAGAGGTATGATAATTCATTAGTAATATCCTTTCCTTCTTTATTCACTCCCGATATGGTGATAGTTTGCGTATTTTGCCCAAAAGCGTTAGCAACCATGGTAAAATCTGTAGGTAGAAGGGTCACATTCCAAGTTAATTTCAAATTTAACTCTTCTATGAGTTCTAAAGCAAATTTTCGAGTTAGTCTTCCCCTTTTCAAATCATTTTGGTAATAGGGCCATAAAATCTGATCTAATCGTCCTAAAGCTAATACACTTCTTTGATAGATGATATTTGCGATGTTTTGAGTGAACCAAATATATTGTATCGCTTCATAAAATGATTCGGGACATTCAAAACAAAATTTTTTCATCATCTCTCCAATAATTCTTAATTCTTCTTTTCTGCTCGGATTTTGTTCCACGACTGCCATTTCAAAGGCAAGTTTCGAAAATCTATTAGCAAAATCAATAGCCCCTTGATAATATATTTTAACCGCTTCATAAAAATTAAATTTTTCGAGATAATCTGGATCTTCTTTATTAATTTTTAATTGAAGGATATTTGCTTTATCTATTATTCCCTTATATCCTAATTTCAAAAGCTTTTCATAACCAGCACTTAAATGACCTTCTGTAGTTCCAATATGGACAGCAATATTTGGTGCTAACGCTTCTAATTTGTTTGTTCCCTTTATTAGTTTTTTTTGCAATAATTTTTCTGTAATAATATCTCCGTCTAAGGATCTTCCTTTCCAAAATGAAATCATATCTAATATTTCATCTATTTCCTCGTCATTCACATAAAAGGGTTGTATCGCTCGCTTTGCTAATTTCTTATAGGTTATTTTTTTATCAAAACTATTATCATAACGTTGCAAATCAAGATTTATTTTTTCCCCTAGATTTTTGCTAGTTTCATTTCCTACTAGAAGTTCATGCTCTCTAATGAAAATGGTCATGTTTTTCAAAGTATGGGAAACAGCTTTGGCTCTCTTAATAATTTCAGGGTCATTAGGATACTTTTTATAAATTTCTGTAAAATATTTCATACGTTCTACACAGAGTTCATACTTACTTGATAAAAGATTCTGTTTTAGTTTTGTAGTTCTAGTTATTTCATTTTCACACATCAAGTTAGATATGGCACCGTAATGTCTATTCTATTATTCTTTTAATTGATATACAATTGTAAATAATATTGAATCGTATTTATTAAAATTTGATTAAGAAAATTATAAGTATTTATTTTATTACTACCAGTTAAAATTAATGAAATGATATTAACGAGAACAAAATTATGGAATTTGAAACAATAAATTTTGAATTAAGAGCGGATGGTATTGGAATAATAACACTAAATCGACCCGATAATTTAAATGCTTTATCCTTCCAAATGATCCAAGATTTACATGAGATTTTTGACCATCTTATGGTTAATTTGGACTGCAGAGTTGTAATCTTAAAAGCAAATGGTCGGGTATTTTGTGCTGGATTAGATTTAAAAGAATCAACTATTCTTCAATCAAAAAAAAAGCCACCAGAACTTAAGGAAAAATTTTTCTTTATAGATGCTCCAGACAAAGACATTATTAAAGCGAAATTATATACTCAAATGCATACGAGTCAAATATTTATAAAAATGCGTAGAATTACCCAGCCAATAATAGCAATTATTAATGGTGCTGCTTCAGGAGTAGGTTTTGCACTTACATTATCTTCTGATATACGTATAGTAAGTAATAAAGCAAGATTTAATAATGCGTTTATAAATGTAGGATTTTCAGGATCCGATTTAGGAAGTAGTTATCACCTCCCAAGACTTATCGGCATGTCAAGAGCTGCCGAAATAATGTACACAGGTCGTTTCATTAATGCCGAAGAAGCAGAAAAAATAGGATTAGTCTCTCGAATCGTTGAAGAAGAAAAATTATTTGATTCTGCACTTGAGCTGGCAGAAGAGTTGCTAAAGAAAAGCCCTTTAGGGCTAAGAATGACTAAGCAAGCCATTAATCTTAGCCTTGATTCTCCCAGCTTAGAAACACTTATTCAACTAGAGAACAGAGCGCAAATGCTTTGTTCAACATCTGAAGATATGATGGAAGGGATTCAAGCATTTTTGGAAAAAAGAGAACCTCAATACCCCTTAAAATGAGAATAGTAAATCAGAGAAGCGTAATTTAAAGCAACTCCAAAATTTTTTAACTAAATCTAAATTATTTTACAATAATTTTTATAACTATTAGTGGAATGCAATGGACTTTAAAACAATTAAGTTTGAACTTAGAGATAATGGAATTGGAATTATTTCGTTAAATCGACCAGAAAAATTGAATGCAATCAATTTTAAGATGGAAGAGGAGCTCCATTCTGTGCTAGATAGTTTAATCGCTAATCTTGATTGCCGAGTGGTAATATTCAGAGGAGAAGGTCGGGCTTTTTGTGCTGGAACCGATCTTCAAGAGGGTTCTATATTAAATGTTAAAAAAGTGCCAGAAGGATATGAAAATATTTATTTTTTAGATGTTTCCGAAACATTAAAGAAAAAAATTTATCACCAATGGCATATTAGTCAAATTTTTGTTAAAATGCGTAAAATCTCGCAACCCATTATAGCCATAGTGCAAGGTGCTGCCGCAGGAGGAGGATTTGGATTTGCAATGGCCTCAGATTTTAGGATTGTTGCTGATGATGTTAAATTTATAAATGCTTCGATAAATATCGGTCTTACAGGGGCAGATGTCGGTGGAAGTTATTTCCTACCAAGATTAATTGGTTTATCAAGAGCAGCTGAAATTTTATATACAGGAAGAGAAGTTAACGCTGATGAGGCTATCGAAATTGGTTTAGCAATTAAAAAAGTATCAAAGGAGCAATTATTAAACACTGCATTAAACCTAGCTGAAAATTTATTAAAAAAAAGTCCTTTAGGGTTAAGATTAACGAAGCAAGCTATTAATCTTTCTATGGATGCTCCTAGTTTAGAAACTATTTTACAACTTGAAAACAATGGAATTGTACTATCTTTTTCTTCTAAAGATGTAAATGAAGCCTCTACAGCTTTTTTTCAAAAAAAAGAACCTAAATATCCCCTTAAATAAATAATTTGTATGAAAATATATTTGATGAAAATTAGAGTTTTTTAAGGTCTTGGTTATTTTAAAGGCTAATTTAAGCAATCTCATTTTGATCCGTATACATTGTTAGGTTTATAAGCAATGTGAATTAATATAATATTCAATATCTAGCAATAAAATCAAAAATAAAAAATACGGTTAACTAGATATGAAAAAAACAAAAATTTTAACCATAATAACCCTTTCTTTGTTAGTTTTTCTTCCTTTCATTAGATTCAGTACATCACAAGGAGCTTATGTTGGAACCCAAGAGGGTGATGAATACTTATGGCAACTTAGCGTATATTCGCTTAATTTTGGTACTTATTTTGCAGATAATTTAGAAGATAGTTTAGGTATTCTCTTTCCACTCGGAGATGAGTATAACATGACGAGAGTGTATGGTGACTGGAGTTGGGGTAGTCCTCCGCAATCTAATTGGCCTATAACTGTAAATGCTATCGGTACCGAAGAAACTGGGCAACTTCTACCTCTTGATCCTACAATTATAACCTCAACACCTGTTAATGGAACAGCAGGGTATGAAATTCCCTCCTTACCTATATACAATACATACTGGGATAGTACTTGGTATATCGTGAACGATACTTCAAGTTATATACATCAAACACTTTACTTAGCGCTTTTTTTTAGCGGGTATGGAATAATGGGGGTTCCTTTTATACCTACAACCATTAACTGGGCAACTTTTGTATCGGAATCACTTGCAGCGATGAGCATTTTCGGAGGGCTTTATAATAATGTTTCTCTAACAGCGTTATCTAATGGTTTCACATTAAACGTACCTCCCTTAGGGTTTGATAATAATAGTGTAGCCATTGATATCGAGGTTAACTATGATGCAAATGGGGTTCTTACATATTATGAATTTTCATATGGGGCGCAAATGCTTGTTAAATATACTTTAGTAGAACCATTTGCTCCGGTGATAACTAGCACTCCAGTTGACTTTTCTGTTGAGACCGGTTACACTGGTGTTTCAATCCAATGGACAGCAACAGATTTAAGTCCAAATACTTACACAATAGCGCTTCAGGGTAGTGGTAATGTAGCAGGTCCCTTGGCATGGTCAAGCGGTTCAGCAATTACATACAATGTTCCCACTGGTTTAATTGCAGGTAATTATACCTATACTATTACCATTACAGATGATTATGGTTTATCTGTTACTGATTCCGTTATAATGACTGTTGAAGAGTCAGAACCAGAACCCCAACCCGAACCAGAAGGAATTCCTGGATATGATCCATTAATCGTAATAGGTGTTTTTACAATTGCTTCATTTGGTCTATTTGTTTTAATTAAGAAAAATAAGAAATAAAATAATATACAAACATTTTTTTTAACTTTTTTATAATAAATTTTCAAATCTCTTGTATATTTAATCATTATTCAGATTCTAATCTCATTTTACCAAGCCATTCATATTTGAAAATTTAAAGATATTTTAGGTTTAAAGATTAAAAGTCATTGAATAATTTTTTATAATAAAAAAAACAAGAAATTTATTTTCTTATTTGTACTTTTGGAGTTATCTTAGATGCTCCACCAAAATTGGTTATAACAGGACAATGGTTAGTTACTTTATCCATTAATTCATTAATTTTCTCTTCCGAAGCGTTTGCTTTGATTCTTATTACTGGTTCTAATTGATCATAACCCGCAAGTTTAGAATCATCAATTCCAAATATTGCACCAAGATTGATATGACCCCGAGAAAAAACTTTCATTTCTTCGATTTCAATATCCATAATTTTAGCCCAAAAACGCGTCACTGCTATTATACATGCTCCAATAGAAGATAAGATGACTAATAATGGAGAAGGTCCTTTATTTGTTCCATCTAATCCTCCAGGGGCATCAATTAACAACTCAAATGGGTCTCCCCCAGGATTTCCCATAATGCATTTTACTTGCATTCCATCTGGAAGCATGTCACACTCAATATTAAAGTTTTTTTCTCCTGCTCCCCAATCCTTCTCAATTGCTTCATATGTTTCTTTAAAACTAGGCATTTTTCATCAATTTTTTTTTAAACCAAATATTTATTCAAATAATTATTCAAAAAACTTTTATATTAGTAACATTTGCTTTAGATTTAAATATAATGAATATGAATAAAAATTCATTAAAAAGAAAGAAAGGTTATTTTCATCATATTCTCAAATAATTTTAAAAAAAAATCTCTTTACGGAATCTAGTTTTTGCTGAAAACTTATTTTTATTTCTACTCTTTTTAACATTTCGAATTCATTTTATTTTTAAAAAAGGTGGATTTCAATGATATTCTTTAATATTTTTCTTATTTCGGGAAAATAAATATATATATTTTTAAATATATCTTAAATCAATCTTAATATATACAAATTTGTTAAGTGAAAAAAATATGAGTAAAAGTAAGGTAAAAACGTCGAGCAAGTTATTAAACCTTCTACTAATTATAATTGGTCTGCTTTTTATTATTAGAGTGGTATTAGACTTTTTATCATTATTCGGAATAATTCCTGAATTCCTAGGTGATATTAGTGCAATAATTGGGTCATCTGAAGCAATTACAATCTTTGGGAGTCAAAGTTTGATCTCTCTTGCAATGGGTTTTTGGGCTATTGTTGCGGGAATTGGTCTATTTAAAGATGAAGAATGGGCAATGGGTCAAGCATTAGTTATTCTAAGTATAATGGTTATTTCGGGGATTTCTCCTATATTTGGTTGGATTACAAACCCTACATCATTTGACTTATACTCAATCTCAATGTATATCACGTTATCAACCTTTATCATAGGTTTAGTTGGATTTATCTGGCTATTGGTGACGAGGAAGCGATATGATTAATTTATATAATGAGATAATAATAACTAAAATAATTTTTATTTATTTGAGATGAAACAAATTTCTTTTTTTTTTACATATAGGTATAAATATTTATATTGAATACAGATCTATTATAGGCTATAGAATTTTTTAGATTCTATATTATTATTTAAATGAAAAGGTGATTAACCTTTCAATTAGAGACGGCGGAAAAAAAGCCTAAAGAAAGTTTTGAATATCCTCAACATCTATATCCAAAAAGAAAAGGTTTAGCGAAAGCTTTTCACATGACCCAAACTTTTGGGCACAGTAGCGATGTAACTACAGTTGCTGTTTCTCATAAGGGGGATTTTATCATTAGTGGTTCAAAAGATAATACAATAAAGATTTGGCATTTCTCTACGGGAAATCTTTTAAGAACTATAGAGGCTCATAGCGAGCCAATACTCTCCGTTGCAATTTCGATCGATGATAATTATATTTTTAGTAGTTCTTCAGATCACTTAATAAAAGCATGGGGATTACGAGTGGGTCATCTCATCAATGAATATAAAGAACATTCTGATTCTGTTACTTCATTAATAGTGACCCCTGATGGAAAACACCTCATTAGTGGTTCTGAAGATAAATATGTTATCGTTTGGGATATCTTCAATGTAACACCCATTCATAAATTTCAGCATAAAAGTGGTGTATCTTCAATTGCAGTTACAAATGATGGAAATTTTTTGATATGCGGAACCAATGATGGAATCATTACAATTTGGAATTTGAAGAAAGATAAATTTTATCGTACTATTAAAGGACATTCTGGTAAAATAACAGCAATATCCACATCTCGCGATGGAAAAACGTTTATCAGTGGATCAGAAGATAACACGGTAAGAATGTGGGATCTTTCAAAGGGAAAGGCTCTTTATACATTCAATGATCATACTGGAATCGTAAGATCGGTTGCGATTTCCCCTAATAGTAGTTTAGCAGTAAGTGGTTCCGATGATAACACTATTAAATTATGGGACTTAAAAGAAGGAAAACTCCGTAGAACTTTAAGAGGATATACCGAAAAGGTATTATCTGTAACCTTCTCTCCCAATGGCAATTATTTAATATCGGGATCAACAGATAATAATATTATGGTTTGGGAATTAATGGAAGGAAAACTAGAAGGTACGATAAATGCCCATACTGACGCAATAAACTATATCTCTATTTCGCCAAGTGGAAATTATATTGGTACTGGATCAAGCGATAATTCAGTAAAACTATGGGATTTCAAAAATCAGAAATTGTTAAGATCTTTAATGGGGCATAGAAAACCAATTGATACAATTGCGTTTTCACCGGATGAAAAATTTATAATAAGTAGTTCATTGGATAAAACGGTAATTATATGGGATATTAGAGCCTCAGCCCCGTATCAAACATTAAAAAAAGTGGGTACTAAAGTAGATTCATTAACATTCACTCCGACAAATAAATTGTTGCTAGGTTTGGATAATGGTTATATAAAAATGTGGGACCTTCAAACAAAAGAGTGTATTTGGGAAAAAAAAGACCATAAAGGACCTGTATCATCAATAGTGTTTACTCCAAACGAAAAATATTTTGTTACTGGATCTGAAGATAAACATTTAAAAATATGGGATTTTAATTCTAGAACCGTAATTAAAGATCTCAGTGGACATAAAGGAAAGGTGTTCTCAACTGCTATATCACCAAATGGAGCTAATATTTGTAGTTGTTCAGATGATAAAACAATAAAAATTTGGAATTTTTATACTGGAGATTTAATTGATAGTATCGAGGGTCACACTGATATTGTATCATGTGTATCATATTCTCCAAATGGTAATTGCTTTTTAAGTTCCTCGGAAGATCAAACAATCAAGGTATGGGATAATTACAAACATGAGCTAATTCAGACATTTGAGGGTCATCAAAAAGGAGTCTCTTCTATTAAGGTAACTCCTGATGGAAAATATGCTATAAGTGGTTCACGGGATGGTTCATTAAAGATTTGGGCTCTTACATTTGGTGGTATTTTTAAAAGTATAAAAGGGCACTCTGAAAATGTAAATTCAGTAGCAGTATCATCAGACGGAAAATATGCAGTTAGTGGTTTATCTAATAAATCTATAATTGTTTGGGATCTTTCTAATGGAAAATTAATTAAAACATTCAAAGGACACACTGATATTATTAGTTGTGTGGCATTTTCTTCTGATGGAAAATATGTAGTTAGTGGTTCACATGATAATACGTTAAAGATATGGGAGATCGAAAGTGGAGAGGTGTATTGGAATCTAAATGGTCATGATGCAGCCGTAACTTCCGTAGCAACTTCTATCGATAAAAATTATATTGTGAGTGGTTCAAAGGATAATACTGCTATAATTTGGGAATCCAAAACGGGTAAATTAATAAAAAAATTAAAAGATCATTCAGGAGCAGTGACTTCAGTTGATGTCTCTCCAAATGGAGAATATATTGCCAGTGGTTCGGAAGATAATATTATTAACTTATGGGATATGAAAAAGGGAAAAATTATTCGTCCTCTTAAAGGTCATAGCGGTTTTATAACTTCAGTTGCATTTTCACCTGATGGAAAATATATCGCAAGTGGTTCAAAAGATCAAACTGTAAAAATATGGAAATCTGATACTGGTGAACTTGATTATACTTTCGATAAGATAAATAGTCCAGTAACGACAATTACATTCTCATCTGATGGTTCATATTTAGCTTGTGGTACTGAAGATAATTTTGTAAGAGTATGGGATTTTAATGAAAAATATCAAAACTCCTATTATTATTTAGCTAAAGTAAATTCAGCAAAATTTATTCCGAATACTAACCAAATTATGGCTGGATATAATTCAGGAGATGTTTTAATCTGGGATTTATTGATGGAAGAACAAGAAGAACTTTTAAAGGAACTTCGGAATAAATTATTACATATAGAAGATTTGATAGGGAACAATAAGTACTCAGAAGCAATAGATCAGTTGAATTATATTTTAGAAAAAGCAAATACGTATAACTTTGAAGAAATTAGAAAAATTGCATTTGAGAAACTCAAAAATTTAAGAGATCCAGAAGATACACTTAGAACTATTAAAAAGATTTTAGAATTTGAATATAAAAATCAAAGTTTGATTTCAAAAGCAGAGATGGTGAACCAACTAAATATTGAAATTTCACAAACAGATTACTATAAAAATTTATTATCAAATCCGATTGAGTATGATTCTTCTGAAGTTCCACAGTTGGAATCTTTAGGAACAAATATATTAAAGAAATTCATTAATCCCACATTATATGATTTGATTGTACAGATGGAATATGATTATAAGATAGCGAGTAAAATTGGTAAATTTCTAATAGAAAGAGGTTTCATCAAAGAATTTCGTAATTTTCCCCTAATTGAAGAAAGTTTTAAATCTAGAGATAAGTTAAAGGAGTTAATTGTCTTTATAAGTTATGCGACGGTTGATGCACCATTGTTCAAAATAGAAGATATAGCTACTAGATTGGAATCTTATCCAGAAATTAAAAAGGCTTTATATTGGCAAGAACACATGACAGATAATATTTATAAATACATGAATGAAAACGTAGGTAGATGTGATGTAATCTTATTATTTTGTTCAGAAAATGCATTGAAATCTATACCCGTCGAGAAAGAATGGACTGCTGCGGATATGATTGGTAAGCCTATAATTCCAGTGTTTATAGATCAAGATCATATTCCTCCTCTTCTTAAATCAAGATTAGGGATTGAATTTGATTTAGTAGATTTTGAAAAAAATGTAGTACAACTTCATAATTTGATAATGAAAAAATGTTTGCTTGATAACAATTAACCCATATTCATAAAATCAATCAAAATTTATTTTTTTTTAATTTAAATAACTCTCATCCTCGGAATTAATATAAGGCGGGACGATTTAGGAAAATTAAATAACGACCCGGAATATACCTTGGTTTATAATCATTTAAATCTTTAACATTTAAATAAAAATATCACTGATTATGACATAGAATTCAAGTATGCTCTAGAAAAGCAATTAAAAAGAAAAAATCAAAAAATAAAGAAAATAATAGATTTTTTTTATTAGAATCCTCTTTAAATTTGTCGGATATTATAGTACTCCCGCATCTTTTAAAATTCGTTTGTGGTCAAACGCTAAATCCATATTTTTAACTTTTTCAATTGGTATTGCATCCGCAACCGTTGCATCATCTCCTCCCGCCATTTTCGAAAGATCTTTGACTAGATGACATTTGAAAGCTGTTGAAACAATTCTACCTCGTGGATCGCGACCTTTTTGATCATAAGTCCCAATTTTATCATCAATTTCAACAACCAAATTCGTTTCTTCCCTCACTTCTCTTATTACAGCTTGTTTTGCATCTTCATTATATTTTATGAATCCACCGGGGAGTGCATATTTCCCTATATAGGGATAGTATTTTCTTTTTATTAAAATTACATTCCGGTTGTCATCTACAATAACAGCATCAGCTGTATACCCTTTTTCCTCTACTTTTGATTTAAATCTGGTTAACAAAATATAAGTTAGAGTTCCTACAAACATTAAACCGATTACTGATGTTGCTATTAAATAGACTATATTTTCAAATAATGAGATAGAAGAATCCGTTCCACGTATTAATACATCGAAAAAATCTTTCACAATTCCAGCACTTAATATGATATTTACTAAATATAAAATAGTTCTTGTTACTCTTTGATTCTTTTCACTTCTTTGAAGATAAAATTCCTGCATTGAATCATAAAGAATCTTAAACTTTTCATTGACCCTTTTTATAACTATTTCAATGCGAAATATCTCTAAAAGATGAGTTAAAATCCTTGTATAATGTTCACGCGGGTTCCAATCTAATTCACTATAGATCATGCTCATTTTAGTTTGAATCATTCCTCTTAAAAATCTCAAATTATTAGTTTTCTTCTCAATCGTTTCTAAACTCATGAATACGTCGGAATACCGTTTCATAAATAAAATGTCCAAGGAATTATTTATCGTCATCAAAGCAAATAGAACTGCTCTAACTTTTGGCGTGGGCTCGATTACATGTTCCATTATATATGGAAACTCACTTCGATAATTCTCTTCCGCAATATAAATAAATCCCGAATTTCTTTGAATGTAATGCAATTCAGAACGACGATTAGAAAAGTTTTTCTTTATTCTTCTTTCAAAAAGCTCTTCAGAATAGTCACCCCATTGCCCTGAATAGATTCGAGTCCAATATCCGAGCTCTTTTTTATACTTTTCTATATTCTCTTTATCCCATTGAACAGTAAATGGACCAATTCTATTAGAAATAACAAATACATATATTGGACTTTCGGTGTCAAGAAGTAAGAAATCATTCTGTTTCTTATTGCTATACTCTTTAAGAATATCGTTGGCTATAAAGGGTATTTGTTGGATTAAATCAGGAGATATTCTTTCTTTTTTATACTCCTCATTTTTATAATATTCAACCTCTAATTTAAAATAACCTAAGGTATTATATACGATTTCCCTATTATCTTCGGTGTATTGCTTATTTTCATCGTTATATGGAAAATTCTGGAAAAAAGGTTCCCAATCACACTCAATTGATATTGATTTTGCCATATCCCTCAGTACCTCTTTCTTTTCTTCAGCATAGGGATATTTTTCTAAAAATCTGTATGCTTTACTGAGATCTTGTTGGCTAAGATTATGTAATCTTTGCAATAATAACGCTTCAATTTCTTCTGCTTTAACTTCCCCAACAAATTCAACTGTATTAATAAAAGCACTAATATACCAGTATTCTTTTCCATAAATAAAGCGAAATTTTTCTTCCATTTTCAATTGCCCTCTTTTAACTTTTTAATTGACAAAAATGGTTAAATTATTAATAACACATTATTCTATTTATTACTTTTTTTATTTCTTTTATTTCAAGAAAAAAATTAAAAATACTGAAAATAATACCCATCATACAGATATTATCTCTTTTATGGGAAAGTGAATTTTTTGCAGGAAATTAAGAAAAAGCCTAAATTGAAACGGAGGATATCTCTTTTTGGAGTGACGGCATACGGTGTCGGAAATGTATTGGGAGCAGGCATTTATGCTCTAATTGGTGAAATAGTAGGTATTACAGGTAATATTTCGTGGTTAGCATTTGTGTTAGCCTCCATTGCAGCTGCTTTCACAGGACTCTCTTATGCTGAACTCGGATCAATATTTCCTAAAAGTGCGGCAGAGTTTGTCTATACTGAGGAAGCATTTAAAATAAGAATTTTATCCTTTATTTTAGGATGGATTATTATATTTTCAGGGATACTTTCAGCCTCAACAGTGGCTTTAGGGTTTGCCGATTATTTATCAAATTTGATTGGATTGCCTTCTATTGTTATTAAAGTTACATTTGCCATTTCATTAATCATTTTTTTAAGTTTAATTAATTTTATAGGAATTCGAACATCTACATGGACCAACATCTTATTTACGCTTATTGAAGCAGGCGGTTTGATTTTCATCATAATTATAGGCATCCCTTTTTTTGGAGAAGTAAGTTATTTGGAAATTCCTGCAGGATCTTCTTTTAATTCAATCTTTATGGCAGTTGCCTTGATTTTTTTCGCCTATATTGGATTCGAGGATATTGCAAATATCGCGGAAGAGACAAAGGAACCCCAGAAGAATGTCCCAAGGGCAATAATTTATTCGATTATAATAACTACCATTCTCTATTGCTTTACAGCACTTTCAGTGGTAAGCATTGCTCCGTATAGTGACATCGCGAATTCTGATGCGCCTTTAACTTATATTGTTACCTATGTTTTTGGACCCATAGGAGGAATAATAATGGCTGCTATCGCTTTATTCGCAACGGCAAATACAGTTTTAATAATGTTGATTGTAACCTCGAGAATGATTTATGGAATGGCCAGGGACAAGGCATTGCCCAAATCTTTAGCAAATATATCTCCAAAACACCGAATCCCTACGATCTCAGTTCTCTTAACAATGATACTGACTATTATACCTGTCTTTTTCATAGATATTTCAATCGTAGCAAACGCAACTGTCTTTGGTGTTCTGATTAACTTTTTCTTAGTGAATATTAGTTTGATTGCTTTAAGAAGACGACGCCCCGAACTTGAAAGACCTTTTAAACTTAGACCAACTATAGGATGGATGCCTTTAATTGCGTTATTAGGAGCAATAGTTTGTATAGGGTTGCTATTTACGTTTGATTTATTGATAATACTGATTCAAACAATCATCATAGTATGTGGAATAATTGTATTTTATGCTATGAAATCAAAGATTGAAACAAAAGCACAAAAATGACAGTTAAATATATAATATTGTCTTATTGAATCTTATTTTATTTTAATTTGCAAAATTTAGATTATCAAATTAAGGGTGGAATTCAATGAATAATATTATTAAGTATCTATTTTTTTTCATACTTTTCATTCCATATTTTTAATTTCTTTGAGGGATCGTCTTTAATTTTGCACTTTTTATGGATTTGGTCTTGCATTTCCCATTGCTTTTCCAATACATCATCTAAATCATCTGCATCACGACAATCTTCTTTTTCTTTTGACAAGTTTATTCCCCTTATCTTTAACATTAAAGATTTAATATTCTAAAGCTTCAAGTAGATAATCAGTAATATATTTAATTCTTTTATTTATTTGTGTTTTATATCCCGCATATCGATAATTAAATACACATAACGGACAAGAAGTAATCAGATCCTCTGTAAGAATATCATTTAAGATACTTGATCCTATCTTAATTGAAATATTACTATCAACACCCCTTATCCCCGATCCTGCACCGCAACAAGGTGTAAATTCTTTATTTTTAGATAATTCTGATACACTCTCACTGGTGTTTCTCAATAGTTCTCTTGGCTCATTATAAATATCCATACCATCCAGTTTCCTACCTGTTCGGCATGGATCATGATAAGTTATTCTTTTTTTTAATTTTTTAAACTTAAGTTCACCACTTTTGTAGAGGTCATAAATAATTAGAGTAATATGCGTTATTTCTATATTCCAATTAGGGACGTATTTAGGATAGATATTATTGAATGCATATAAACACCCTCCACATGTAGTAATTATTTTCCTAACCCCCGCTTTAGTTAAGAGCTTAAAATTATCCATGAATATCTTTTTAGCCAATTCTAAATCTCCTGAAGAGTAGATATATTCACCACAACAAGGTTCTTCTTTTAAAATCTTGAAATCATAATCAGCATTTTTTAATAATTCATAAGATGCGCTGGCACTTTCCTTCACACGAAATGAAGACATGCAACCTAAGAACAATAACGTATCTGAGTTCTTATTCTCAAACATTTCAGTTCTTAGATGGTTTTGAGGTACCCAATTTAATCGCTCTTCTGGATTACCATTAACAGAATTTTTTTTTTGAATAATCCCATCCATTATTTTTTTATGAATCTCTAAAGGCCCTAAACCGTTTTGTACCAAACGCATTTTAGAGTTAAGAATTATTTCTGAGATTGGAATTTCCTTTTGACATAATTGATCACACATACTGCATAATGTACAAGTATAAATAGCATTTATCTCCTCCTCCGAAACATACTCATCGGTGAAGATTTTCTTAGTTAATTTTAAACGACCATTTGGTGATTGTAGCAAATTACCTGTAACAAGATAAGTATCACAAATATCTAAACAACCTTCACAATTAATACAAGAATTGATTGCATTAAGAATCTTTTCAATATCCATAATTAATTGAACCTATCTGGCATATTATCAAGTAAAGAATACCCTACAATATTATCTCTTAAAAAAATTTTAAACGGCAATTCTAATTTTGTATATGGTTTAAGGATATTAATTAGAGAAATATGGTCTGGTTTTTGAAATTTATCCTTTAAATTCTCTCCAACACCCTCAGTATATTGATATTGTTGAAGAACAAAGTTACCTCTGAAGTCCATGTTCTGAAGAAACGATATGATTTGATGGATATCATCTGGAATCATTAATTTTTCTACATAGGTGGTTCTAATTTCAAAAATTATATCCTTTTGATTATTTAGGATTTCAATAGTTTTAATTAATAAATTAGGATCAATAAAACTCCTTGTAATTTGGTTTAATCGTTCTATATTGAAGGGAGCTTTTATGTCTAAAGCAATTCTATCAACATAAGGTAATAATTTCTCAATAACCTCTGGTTTGGTTCCGTTTGTATCAAGACTTACAAATTTTCCTGTGTTTTTGATATGTTTACACAATTCAATAATATCATGTTGGAGGGTTGGTTCTCCTCCGGAGATACTTATACAGTTTACAAGATCATTATCCTTAACTTTTTTCACAATTTCATAGAGTTCCATCTCCTTTCCTCCACTAGAGTCTAATAGTGACTTATTATGGCAGAATTCACAATTTAAGTTGCATCCTATTGTAAATAATACCATCGCGGAGTGATTAGGAATATCTTTCGTTGAAATATCAATTACTCCACCTATTCTCATAATACTCTATTGAATTGATTTATCTTAATTAATTCTTTTAATGATAATTTAATATCTTATAAATAATCCCTTTAATTATTATTAAATACTAACTATTAAAATTTAGAATGATTTATATGGAAGGACATATTCATTTTGAAGATTTAAATGTCGAATTTGGGTATTCTTGCATGCCGGATCGATTGCATTATTTTACGAAAGAAGAAAATGATTTTCGTATGGAAGTACGCGAATGGTGCCGAGATAATATATGGCCTGTAGCTGAAAAGATTGATCGGGAACGAAATAAAGATTTGGCTGTAGAAACTTTACGAAAAATGAAACCATTTTTAAATATAATTATTCCTAAAGAAGCTGGTGGACAAGGCAAGGGTGTTCTTTATAGAACTATTTTTGGAGAGGAACTTACTGCTTTCAATTATGCGTTGGCAGGTATTTTTGGAGCTTCTTCTTGTTTATTTGCAGGTCCACTTATTGAATTTGGAACACCGGAACAAAAAAGGAAGTACTTATCAGGGATTTCTGATGGTTCAAAAATCGGAGCAATAGGAATCACTGAACCTACCGGAGGGTCTGATGCTGTTGGAGGAATGAAATTAAGAGCCAAGAAAGAAGGTGATCATTACATTCTAAATGGAGAAAAATGTTTTATCACTAATGGTAGTGTTGCGGATTACATTTGTCTATATGCGATTACAAATGATCAGGTAAAACCTCATCAAGGAATGACCGCTTTCATATTTGAGACAGATACACCTGGTTTTGAAGTTGTCAAAGATTATAATCATATGGGACGAAGAGGTATGCCAAATTCTCATCTAAGATTCAACAATTGTAAGATCCCTGCAGAAAATATTCTATTTAAAGAGAATTCCGGAGTGGATGTTTTAATGTTCGGACTTGATGGTGAAAGAACCTTTACTGCATCCCAATATGTTGGCTTAGCAAGAAGTGCATTTGAGATAGCTTATAGATATGCTCATAAGAGAGTACAATTTAAAGAACCGCTTTATTCTTTTCAAGGAATTTCCTTTAAATTGACAGAAATGTTTATGGATATTGAATTACATAGAATGGCTGTCACACAAATAGCAAGAATGCTTGATGATGGACACAATGTTAGGGCTTCTGTAGCCGCAGTAAAAACCAGAATTGCGGATGCTACTGTACGAATTACTCAAGACGCAATCCAGATTGTGGGAGGACTAGGTTATTCAGAAGAATATCCTTTAGAAAGGTTTTACAGAGATTCTAAAATTGGCCAAATTTCAGCCGGTACTTCTGAAATTATGCGATATATAATAACTAGAGAAATGATTCGCATGTTCGGTAAATAAAGTTTTTACTTATTTTTTTATTAATCTATACTCTTTTTTTATCAATTCATTTACTTGCCATAAAGGTAAAGAGAATGGTCCTATCGACTCCATTTTAAGTGATGTTAAAGCTGCAGAAAAAAGTAAAGAATCAATTGGTGGTTTTGTTAAACGAGAACCAAGATAACTTATAAATGCAGTATCCCCTCTTCCTGTTCGACCGATTGTGCTCGTATTTTTCCAGGGAAAAAAGGAAGTTATTTGATCTGTGATGAGATTGATTCCTCCCTTATGGGTAATTAAGACCTCTTTAGGTCCTATTGCTTTTAAATATTTTCCTGCTGAGAATAAATCCTTATTTTTAGTTAGTAGTTTGACTTCTGTTTCATCCGTTTTTAAGAAATCGACTTTAGAGATGATTTCTAACTTCTCTTTCTCTGTAAGGTCAAAATACATCATTTTATCCTCTTTTACACCACGCATAAACCCTTGAACATCTAAGGCAAGTTTACCCTTAAATCTTAATGCTAAATTCTCTAAAAGGTCAAGTTCTATCTCACCTGCGATTATTGGGCCAACAACAAACAACTTAGTATTGATATCAGGGATATCTTCTATAGAAAAAGCACCCGCAAATCCTAATGGTTCATAATCTCTAATCTCCATATTTTTCGAAGAATAAATATTCTTAATTCCAGATGTCTCTTCGGAGGGATAAGCAAAACAATTGATTCCATTTTTTTTAAAGACATCTAAATACTGAAAATCTTCCTTTCTTAATCGTGTAATTATCGTAATTTTGAGTCCCATATGGCTTCCAGCGATTCCACCATAATACACCGCACCACCTAACACATTGTGGCTCTTACCATCAATTTCGATAACATCCTTGGCAAAATGCCCTAAAATTGTTAGGTCATATTTTGGTTTTTGTCTAACCATAATTATGTTAAAAATAATATAGGATGAATAAAAGAAGTTATTGTTTTCCCAAATTACACCTAAAAAATAAAAAGAGATAATGAAAAATAGTTTTATTATTCATACACTAATATATTACTTACTTTAGAATTACTAATATAACTTTCTAAAACCTTTTCTTGAATTTTATAAATGCTTGAAGCATTTTCGATAGTACAATTCCAATCGTAACATTTCCTATCATTATTAAACATTATTCCGCAGTGAATGAAATGATAAGAACCTTCAGGGTGGTTTTCACCGCATTTCATACATTTGACCATTAGTTTTTTCACATCACCATGTTTTATGATGGGGATATTTTTCCCATACTTATTAAAAAAAAACCATTGGTACTTAATAAATATTTTTGTTATTTTGTTTAAAATCCAAGGTAAAAAACTTCAGATGATATCATTAAAAGATTTGTTTACCTGAAAAAAGGTTAGAATAAATTCCTTTTTATTTCATTTTGTTCAAAACAATCTCTCTTGGTATTTAAATGATCTTTTTCAAACTGAACAATTTTTATTTCCTACAATAAAAAGAAAAAAGTTGAAAAAGAACTAATTTTTCAAAAAATTTATTATCAATTCATTTACTTTGGGAGCTTCTTCTAAGAAGACATGATGAGCAGTATTATCAACTAACTCTAAAGTACTTTTTGGTAGTTTTTCATTCATCTCGTCCATGACCAATTTTGGTGAGAGTTTATCATTGCTGGCACAAATTAATAAAACGGGAATTCTAATCTCAGTTAACCTATTTAATACATTATGAGTTGATACTGCCTGGGAAAGGTTTTCATAATCTGATGGGGTTAATTTATTATCATGAAATTCTTTCATCAAATCCTCTGCAGACCAGAGACCGTAGAACTTTTTTTTGACATCAGCTTGCATTTCCTTGATAAATTTTCTATGATGTACAAGTTTTGCGTATTTCCAATATGCTTGTTCTTTATCCGTTTTGGATAACTCATATAAATCTAATAAGGTGTTTTTAAAAATGTCAATTCCATCGCCTTTATGATTAGTACCTAATAAAACTATTTTATTAACGCGGTTCGGGTATTTTAAAACAAAATTTTGTGTCACCCAACCACCCATTGACTGCCCAATAACGTTAGCCTTGTCTATCTTTAGAAAATCCATTATTCCTTTAAAATCTTCGACTAGATCATCGAGTGTAAATGGTTCTTTAGGATGATCTGACTTTCCGGAGCTACGAGAATCATATCTTATAACTTTAAAATGTTTTGATAAAGGTTCAGCTTGAGCTATCCATATTTCACTAGTAGCACCATATCCATGGAGAAGGAAAAGTGGGTATCCCTCTCCTTGAATATCATAATATAATTTTAATCCATTAACTTCTGCAAATGGCATAATATGAAGTTTAAATCTAGTTTTATTTATAGCTTTTTAGAAAAACATTTGAAATCTAAAAATAGATTTTAAATTTATGCTTTCTTCTAGAATCAATAATGAAGGATAATAAGAGAGAAGTTATTAAAAATAGTATTTTCACTGCAATTTCATTAGTTTTGTCAATATTATCCATTAACTATTTAGTAAATGGACATTTTTTAAACTGGATTGAGTATCAAAATATTATTACTCTTAGTGTGGTATTAATTTTCTTTACGATTTTTTTCTTTTTTACCAGTTTACATCATGTAATAAAAAATTAGCAATATGCCTAAGATTCAATGATTTCAGTAAATTCCGAGCCTCTATCTTCTTATTAGGATTTAAATCTAATTAATTTGATCTATGAAAAGTAATAATACTCATTTGAAGTGTTGCGTTGATTGTGGAAAACCAATTAATTTTAATGAATTTTGTCAAAATAATCCCGCTTTAAAAAGTGAAAATGCGAAAGCATTATATTATAATCCTATAATAAGTATTTATTGTTTGAATTGTTATTTTGAAAGACCGGAAAAACCATTTAAACAAAAAAGACGGGGTTTCTCTTATTATAAGAAGAATTATTTATGAGCATAATAAACATAAGTGTTATTAATATACAATATAATATTATCACTAATGGAATTCCACAAAAAGCTTCTAGCGTATTTGTTAAGTATAGCAATTATATGTAACATCTTACCAGTAGCATTAGCTAACGGTATTGCGCCCCCTCTTTTAAGTGAGCCAGGATTATATATTTCAGTTCTGATTTTAATGATAATAGTTACGATTATGGTTGAATATGGAATTTTTTATTTATTTCTTAAAGAACGGTATGATATAGATAGAACTATCGCATTACCAGTAATCTATGTGAACCTTGGAACAATTTTGATTACTAATTTAGCAGCAAAACTACTTTTTATTAACTATTCCTACATTATTACTTTGTTTCTTTTAGCAGAATTAATTCCATTCATTTTTGAACCTATAATTTTTTATTTTATATTCAAAAACCTTAAAAAAGTAAATAATCTTGATTTATCTTTCGCTAGGTTTATTCTAATGATCTTCACAGCAAATCTTGCCTCATTTTTAATGGGGTGGTTGGTATATCCATTTCCGTTTATCATTCTATAATCAAATTTTAAAACTAAAAATTATATTTAAATAAAAATTTAAGTATGACTAAAACAAATTATTGTTCTAATTGTGGCAGAAAGATAGACCCTCAAGTAGCCTATTGTCAATATTGCGAAGAAAGTATGGTATCTAATTATCCAAAAACAATAAATCAAGCTAAAAATAATACAACACTTGATAATAATAATAATTCTTTAAATACTTTAAAAGTAATAAGTAAGTTAGGGGCTCCGTTGGAAAAAGGTGAGTGGTCATTATTTATTGTAGGTTTATTATTAGTTATTTTTGGTTATGTTTTCTTTTTTCTTGAGATTTCTAATTTATTTTTCAAGTCCACCATATTTATTACCTTGGGGTTTCTTTTCCTCTATACAAGCATTAATTTGAAATGGCGTGGGGTATTCTTATTAATTTTAGCTTGTGTGACAATTATGATCTTTAGTGAATATATAGTTCAATTATTTAAAATATCATTTAGCCAATTGAGGAGATTGACTCCTCAATTCTTATTATTAATCTTGTTATTCATTATAATAGCTTGTGGAATAAGGTTAATTCTGCAACCTACTCAACAACTAAGTATTATAGGGGGTTTATTTGCCTTTATTTTATTTCTAATTGACTTTTATTTTATGAGTTTCATCTTATACTTTCTTTTATAGCGTTTACTATGCAGTTGATAAGTGAAATAGTTAAGGAATAATCTAAACGTATGTATTTAGCAACTTCAATTTGTATAGCATTTACTTTAGCAGAGTTATAATATTTATGAGTGATATATCCTCCCGAATATGCAATATTGAAATCTGATGTTGCTAAACCGTCATCGACCGTAAAAATCTTCGAGAGAGAATTATATAGTTGAGAACAACCCCAATACCGCTCACAATTTTGGCTATCGGACTCAAGCATGATATCAAGTGTTTTCCCAAATACGTGACCTAAAATGATGTCTGGATATTCATTACAAGGGCGAGTAAAACCATGAAAATCTATTATGAGTGCCTTATCAAATCTCTCAATACATTCATGGGAAAATTTGGCTAGCTGTTCATGAAATGCATGATGAATGTTTTCTGCTTCTAGAGAAGATTGATTAAATGCGGAATCTGAATGAGCTGGCCTATTTAAATCTATTTTTGTCCTGTGTATTTTATTTAAGATATAATAAAGGTGTATATCGTGATTACTAAGCATGTTTATAATCTGCTTTACAATAAAATACGTGTTAATATCTGGAATTTTATATCCTTCCTTTTTATCGGGGATTCTACTTGGTTTTTTAAATCCTCCGTGAGGACAGGATAGAATTATAGGTATGTTACCTTTGGCGATTTCAAAGTATTTTGATAAAAGCATTCAAAAAATAAAATTAATTCCAATATAAAAAATTTAATACAATAATAAAGATAAAAGTAGAAAGAGCTATATCTTACTATTTATGGAAAAAAATCAAATCATCTTATTTATGTCGTAAATTAAATGTTGCATTTTCTCTAAAAGATGATTTGAAACAATAACACACTAATAAAATATTTTCATAATGTTTTTTAAATGTGAATTTTTTTCATAATTACAATAAAGTAAAATTTTACAATTTACAAGTTACTAATTTATTGAGGTTGGGGATAGTATGACTATAAATGATTTGATATCTTTCTTGAAAAAGAAAGGTTTTAGGGATACTTTGGAGGTTCTTATGCAATTTAAGAATTATAAGACGGACAAGCACACTTTTTATAATGAACTAAATAAGTTCAGTTATTATAATTCGTTTTTCCGTGTAAAGGAAGACCTGATTAATAAAGGACTTATTGAAATTGAAAAGAATGATAAGAAAAAATACGTAAGACTCACCGATAAGGGATTAGAAGTCTATCATAGACTCGTGGAAATTAATGAATTGCTCAATAAAAAATAAGAACCAACCAAAAGAGTAATCTAACTAGTTTACTCATTATTTTTTAATTCAATCTTTTCTTTTCTATTTAAATTACTTAAAAAAACAAAATCAATAATTTGTATAATAATGATTATTAAAAGATTGGTTGTAGGACCGTTAGGGACTAATTGTTACATTTTTGGTTCAGAAAAAACGAAAGAAGTAGTAATAATTGATCCTGGTGGAGATGCGGATATTATTATAAAATCTGTAGAAGATTTAGGAGCAAAACCGGTAGCTGTATTACTTACTCATGGACATTTTGACCATACCACGAAAGTCGGTAGAGTAATGCGTTATTTCGATATCCCTTTAATGTATCACAAAAATGAAAATATCTATGGCGTATTTTCTCAAAAACAAGCAGATCGGTGGTTAAATGAGGGGGATACTATAACAGTAGGAGAAATAACCCTACATACCTTAGAGACCCCAGGACACTCACCTGGCTCTCTGTGCTTTTATTCGAATGATGTTAAAGAATTTAATGGTCAATCAATTGATGGAATTCTTTTTTCAGGAGATTTAATTTTTAAAGGAAGTATAGGAAGATCAGATTTTGGTGGCGGAGATCAAGAATTATTATTTTCCAGTATTAAAAATAAGATAATGTATAATATTGTTATTACAGATACTTTTGTAATATTTCCAGGACATATGGGAATTACCACTGTTGGATTGGAAAGGAAAACTAATATGTTCCGATCATATTTCCTTTAATATTTTGGATTGAATGATTTATATCTTATTAAAATAATTTTTTAAGTACAGAATATATTAATATTATAAATAAAAATAATAATTTGCATTATTGAGTAGATTAACGTGATAAATCGTCAAGAAGTTAAAGCAATAATTAGACGCTTTGAGGAGCGTGAGGGAATTAGAGGTGTTATTATTTGCGATTCAAGTGGATTACCTATTGATTCTAATATGGATATTGAGTTAAGCGAAGAAGTTGCTGCCTATGTAACATCACTTATTGGCAAGGGTAAACAGGTAGTAGATGCATTAAATGAAGGGGCTCTTAAATTCATAAGACTTGAAACCTCTAAAGGTGAAACTATGGTCGCTTTAGAAGAGAACCTAATTCTTATAATCCTAAAATAGATTTATCTCTAATTATCTTAGCTTTTATATTCCTACTTTAATTTTTCTTAACAAATTTTGAGTTATTTGAGTTTTAATTTTAGAATTAGTATTTCTAATTAAAATATTAAAAGTCGAGTTATCTTTCTAAAACATTAGAATGGTATTTTTTTTTTAACTTAAGCTTTCTTATTTGATAAATTTAAATTTTTTTGAACTATATATTTATTTAGAATAATTTCTATACCAGAGATAATAAACTAATTCTGAATTTAAAATTTATAAAAATAACATAAAGTGGAGTATTTTAATGGCGGATAAAAAAGTTCTTGAACAGAAAATGGCGGAATTAATGGATATTGTGCCTGAATGTGAAGGATTAATCGCAGCAGATATGGATGGTAAAGTACTTGTTGGACAGACACTGTTAGAAATGGATCATGGCACAATTGCGAAATTTTGCGCAGGAATACTTAAAGAAACAAATAATTTTGGTAAAGGTGTAGGCAAGGGATCATTAAAAGCGACAACTATCGAATTAGAGAAAGGATATGCTATTTTGGTTGGTTCTGATACAATAATATTAATAGCCTTAGCGGGATTAGATGGGAAATCCTCCTTAAGTTTATTAAAGAGACATCTCATATCAATATCTAAAACATAAATTTATTCTATCTTTTTTTAAAGTAAAGAAATAGAAAAGAAATTTTGTATTATAAGCCTTCTTCTTCTAATAAGGAGTCTAAATCCGTTTTTTGTTCTTCCTCAGATTCTTCTTCCTCTTTTTGTTCTAGTTCCTCCTTTGGAGGACCTTTTTTGGGTAATTCACTAACAGAAACATATTTCCCCCTTCTTGGTCTACGTTTTAACGGTATTTCAATAGGTGTTTCAATTTTCCTGATAATTCTTTTCCTATAGATCAGCATTATTGCCCATGCGAGTAAAAAGATGCCTACCATAATCAAGATGAAAAATTGTAAAAGATATGTCTCTAAAGGTAAATCATATACTTCAAAGGTTGCAGATTGTTCAAAAATATTAATTTCATTAGTTATCGGGTTTAATGATTCTATTGAAATGGTAAGTGTTATTTGTTCTATAGCTGGAACATCAATTTCTATTACTAACTCAGTAATATCTTCGGGAGCGAAGCGTTGTAGATCTAAATAATTTATTTCTGCGATAATGTATTCCGAATTTGGATTTGTTAAAACAGATATGTTATTTACAATTAATTCAGAATCCCCTGAGTTAATTAAAATAACTTTTATTGGAGATTTTTTAACTTTGAAAATTTGTTCTACGTTAGATTGGATAGAAATTGTTATCTCATTTAATGCTTTAAATTGAGTTACAGTAATATTTTGAGCTTTTGAATTAATAAATTCATTTCCATTCCATATTAATCTGAATAGATATTCATCTTCGCTAAGAAGAGATAACGTATCTATCTCAAAATTAATAGTTCCATTTTCATTTGATATTTGATTTGATATATTATTCCATTTATTCTCATTATAGAGTTGAAGGGTAACATTCTCACTCGGTATTGAAATTCCGAATTCTGTTGTTAAATCTGAGCTCAGATTAAAAGATTGACCATATATCGGAGTTGTTGGGGAAGATATGATGTTTGAGAAATTACTATTAAGTTTTAGTGAAAAACTACTGATAAATTCACCATAACTGCTTATATAATTCTTATCATAGATGTTTACAACAAAAGTAGTTTGTTCCGGTAAATATTGGCATTCATTTCTACTAAATGGTTTCAATAAAGAGGCTCCTGTTATCGTCGTATCATATTTAAGTGCTAAAATATACCCATCAAAATCATTTTGAGAACTATTAACTAAGAGGGAATAACCATCATTAACAAATGTTCCTACCTCAAAACTTTGTCCGCTATGTTCAAAATATATGATTGCTCGGGTTTTTACTCCTCCTTTTCTTACTGGTGCATTCAATCCTTTCCATATACCGTCAGACTGAAGGGTAGGAATCTGTAATATTGTTGAGAACTCTTGAATGTGATTTCCATTAGGATCTACACTAGGTTTAATAACCTTAAGATCAGAAGTTTGTTCATCAATTATCCATTGATCATTTAGGAGTGACACTAGTTGTACTTTTACTTTCACATTAATATCTACAAAAGGATGAAGATTTTGAATTTCAAGGTTTATTTTGACATCCTCATCTGGATTGAGAACTGTTTCATTTTGTAGGAATGAATTTATTTGAATAGGAATTTTCTCCCCATTGATTTCATATATATATTCTTGATTAATTCCTGAATTATTAACCGCATAAAAGTCAGGATCATACGCTCCACTGGTGACATTCACAGTGCCAATGAGAATGGAATAATTATTATATACTTTATCTACTATACCATCAAGCACATTTTTATCCAATAATGGTTCATAAAAACAACTGTTTAATTTGACATCATAATCATCAATATAGAGTTTTAATTTTTTACATCCAACTGCTGAACCATTTTCCCAGAAAAACGCAAGATAGTAATTTCCTAATAATTCCACATCTTCAGTTACATCTAATATAGATTGATTATTAAATTCAAAAACCAATGATGATTCCTTTATTTCGCTCAAACTAGTACTTAATTCAGCTCCTGGATACTTTGTTTCATTATTGGGATAAAATAATACTACATTGGCATTTCCACCAATAGCAGGATCGCCATTAGGATTCTGAATATCCACGCGTACGGAGATATTATCACCATACATAAAACCATTAGTTTCCCATAACTTATTATTATAATTAATGTAGCTATGCATTTGATGGATTAGATTGGTACTCGTTAAACTTAAGGAATAAAATCCGCTAAGGCCATTTATTATCTCTTTAGATACATTAGTATATTCATAAACAGGGTTTCCAGGTAATTTATTTTCACTTCCAGTCGCATTATAAACATAATCGTAAATATCTACATAATTAGGATTTGTAAGATTTGTTGCGGAATAATCATTTGGATATATTACCCATAATTCCTGAAATTCCCAATTATCTAAATTAGGATCGTTCAAATCGAGAGTAAAATTTAACTGCCATCTTGGAGTGTTATCGTATGAGACATTATAATAACTATTAGCATTTTCAATCCAATATGCTTTTGCGATATAAGATATATTAAAATAAAATCCTTTAATATATGTATTATTCCAGTTAAGGGCTATTTCGAAATTATTAGGAGGAATACTTGTAATTGGTGTTGTAAAATTATAAATCCATTGCCCTAAACCCCAAGTGAGGGAAGAACTCTGAGCATAAGGTGCTATACTAATAATGCGATTTTTTATCGGTAGATTTTGAATTCTTAAAGTATCACTATTATTATAGGGATTTATAAAATCAGAAGGCATATAACCGCGAGTTACATTTAGTTTAAAAGAAGCAGCATCAAGTTGACCGGAAGTATAGGCTCCAGTAACTGTTTTCCTAGCGACATTCCAAGAAGTTCCATTATTTAGAGTAGTTCTTAATTGATGATCAATTCGAATGTCAGGATCTCCATAAGATGCTCGAGGAATTGATACCAAACTATGATAACTTTTAGATTGATTTGAATTAATCACAATAAAATAATTATAAAGTGGTGACTTTTGAGTATTTGATATGTTAAATGAGAAGTAAGTTAAAGAATCATTATGATAATCATTATATTTTATTATAAAGGAATCAATCTTTTTTGAAATATCTGGTCGTAGGTTAACTAACGCTAAATTAGTTTCGGTTCTTTGAATTGTAGAGTTTGCTTGGTAAAGAGTCACATATAATTCAGTATTTTGAGCTCCGGTCAAATTTAGGGTTCTAATCCAAGCATAAAAACCATTGATGGTTGAGCTTTCTCCTTTAAGATCAAACTCTAACGCAACATAGCTAGTATTTGTAATTGGTAGGTCAAAAGCATAAGTAGCGGTTAAATGATATTCCCTTAATGTCAAAGTGAACTGCGAACTCTGAAGCCCAGTAAAGAAAAATTGAATATTGCATATATTTGATGAATTTATATATTTCAAATTTTGATTAATTAATTTTTTCTCAAGGTTGTGAGTGCTTATAGAACTATTGAAAAACATTGGATTAGTAATATTTATCCAAGCGGAATTAGAACTATCAAAAACACGAAGAGTAAGATAAGCACTTTTAGTAATGCTAAATTGATATGTTGAGATTAGTCCTAAAATAAAGTTTCTGTTGAAATTGAGACTTAGCGGTGAAAAGGATGTACTGGCAAAGCTAGATGAAATATTGAAGCTCAGGAGCCCATTTATATTCGAAAGAAACCGAATATATGTAGCAGGATTATTATCTACTAATTTAGATAAGTCTGGTGGAGGTGGAGTGTCTAAAATAGTTCCAATCTTAGCATTTATTGTTGAGGCGCCAGTGTTATAGTTGAATTTTATAAAATCACTTGTATCTAAAGCATTTGTATTCTCTATTATGTAATCTGTGGTATAATTATTTTGAAAAGTGAAATTAAAATTACCATATGAGAGATAACTTGTATCTGCAGCTGACATGGAAGGAATTTCGAAACTTCCCTGATTATTCAAGGAGGATGAAGTATTTTCCCCATAAATTCTTACATCTTGCTGGTTACCTGATCCAGTAATATAATAATCTGATAAATAAGAATCAGAACTTAATGGTGTTTTATTATCAGATAGTAAATTAGTTTGAAAATTATTTGAACCACTATAATTAAAAACTTCAAAAATTAGACTATTTGCTAAAAGAATAGAAATTAGAAAAATACTTGTCAATAAAATTCTTTTAACATTCCTTTCTCCTCGAATCAAATAAAACAACCGCAATTATGACATTTTTTTAGTTATAAAATAATTTAAGAATATTAAAATTTCCTAATTTATAATAAATTTACCTAAGAGAATACCAAATGACAAAATATTATAAATCTTCAATTCATTCTTTCTACCCAGATATACAAAAAACATCCATCACAAAAATAATGAGCGAAGACTTAATTCGTAAAGAAATTGAAACAAATAAGAATGAGTATATAGAATTCTTAAGGCGTCTAATCCAAACTGAATCTTATAATCCTCCCGGAAATGAAAAAAATGTAGCAATAGTTATTGAGGATTATTTAAAAAACCAAAATATTAATTTTGAGGTATTTCCATTTGAAGAAAATCGAGCAAATGTTCTTATTTATCTGAAAAGTAAGTTTAATGATAAAAATCTTTTATATAATGCTCATATGGATGTAGTTCCTCCGGGAAATGAGGAAGACTGGAAATACCCTCCTCTATCTGCCTATCTTAAAAGAAAAAAGCTAATTTTTGGAAGAGGTTCTTCAGACATGAAGGCTGCTTTAGCTGCAATGGTAATAAGTCTAAAAATTTTAAAAAAGTTGAATTTAAAATTATCAGGTAATTTAATAGTAAATGCTGTTGCTGATGAAGAAACAGGAGGAAAATTAGGGACGAAGTGGTGTTTAGAAAACGTCTTAAAAACTAAAAATATAAAATCTAACTTTATTATTGTAGGCGAGCCAAGTGGCTTAGCACCATTACCAAAAGCGATAATCATTGGAGAGAAAGGACATCTCTTATTAAAAATAATTACCCATGGCAAATCTGCTCATTCCATGGTTCCAGATATGGGGATTAATGCAATATACATGATGAGTAAGATTATAGAAAATTTAAGTTCTCTTGATAATTTTATTCCTAATATCGAACCACCTTTCTCTTTAATTGAATTAAAAAATTTGGTAAGTTCAGCATTTCCTAGTAATGAGATTTTCGAGAAGATATTCGATGAACAACCTTTACTACAAAACTTTTTAGCTTCACTTACGAAATTCACAAAAAGTTTAAATGTTATAAATGGCGGTATTAAAGGAAATATAATTCCTGACCATTGTGAAGCAATTATGGACTTTAGACTTTTACCAGGACAAAGTTCTAAAATCATTTTAGAGGGGCTAAAAAAATTGATTACACATATTGGATTTAAGGTAAAGGAACTTTCAGAAGATATTGATATTGATAGTTTTGTAAGTATTGAAGTTTATGAGGAAGGTGCTGCCTCGGTTTGGAAAGATTATGAAAATTCAGATGAAATTAAAGAATTTAAAAAAATAGTTGAAGATATCTATGGTAAAAAATCATTTTTTGCTCTTGCACCAGGGTCCACTGATTCTCATTATTATCGTAATAGTGGTTATTGTCTCAAAACGATTCATTTTGGACCAGGAAAAGCAGCTGATATGCATGCCATAAATGAAAGTATAGAGATTGAAGACTTTCTCAATTCAATTTTAGTATATACCTTATTTGCTTATCAATTTTTAAAATAAGCAAATACAATTTTATTTTGATTAGAAAAAAGAAATTTATATAAAAGTTAATGCTTATTATAGGCTTAAAGTTGTTCAAGAATAAATTGAAGAAAAAGTGCCCGATACCAAAACCGAAGATACCGTTATTTTAATTGATAGCTCCCGATCAATGTTAAGGAAAGATTTTAAGCCCAATCGATTATACACTGCACTTCAACTTATAAAAAGTTTTATTCATGAAAAATTTATTATAGATCCAACAGATCGCATCTCATTAGTTTCATTTGGAGATAATGCGAACAAGCTGATGAACTTTTCATATGAAGTAGAGAAACTTATTAATTCTCTTGAAAAAATCCAAATTTCTGGAAGAGGCAATATCCATGATGGAATTGCCTTTTCTCTTCAAATATTAGTTGAGGAGATGAGAAAACTTGGTGGAAAAGTTCATCGAATATTTATTATTTCAGATAATAAAATTTTGAAAGATCCTAGGATTGAGAAATTAATCAATATATCAAAAGGTTTAGGAATTTATGTCGATGTATGTCAATTAGGCACAGAAGGAAATTATTCAACTCCTTCACTAAAATTGATTGCAACATCTACCAAAGGACAATTTGAGTATCTCAATAATTCTAAAGATTCATCAAATATAGGAAAATGGTTTGCTTCGAAGAAGGAATTTAAAGATTCTATTGATTACTTTTCATCTAAAAAAACAAATGATATTGCTCCATTAATAAGTGAAATTGCTTTACCCTTAAGAAGACCTAGTGTATTAGATATTAGATTAATGATGAGTAGACAAGAAAAAGGTCAAGATAAATGCCAGATATGTCATTCAATTAAAGCTCCCTTGACCCAAAACGATTTTTATTCTGAAGGACGTTATTGTCCTTCCTGTGATCGCCCTATGCATCTTTCTTGTGCATCAATGTGGGCGAAAAAGTCAGAATATAGGGAAAATATATTCCGATGCCCATTTTGTTATTTTTTACTGGAGCTACCCCAATCTGCTGGAATGCTACTAGATGAAAAAACGGAATCTGAACCAAAAGTACGAATTATTGGAGAGGGGAATAATAATATAACACGAATGCTCTTGGTTAAAAATGAAAAAGTTAAAGAAATTGACGCTTCTTGTACCTATTGCCACGGAATCTTTTTAGGAGATTATAAGGTTTATCAATGTGAGAATTGTAAAGTCTTTTATCACGAACCATGTTTAAATAAAATGCATGATGAAATAAGAGCTTGCAGAAATTGTGGCGCAAAACTAGTTTTTGAGTGAAATTCTATTGCTTTTTCTTCAATGAAATAAAAATATTTAAACAAACCTTCGTTTTATATCAAAAAGAGTAAAACGAGGTAATTCATTTGTCAAAAGCCAATAAAGAAAAATGGGTGGTCACAAGTGCGTGGCCTTATGTGAATGCCGTACCTCATCTCGGCAACTTAATTGGAAGCACTTTATCTGCAGATGTATTTGCTCGATATTTAAGAATGAAAGGTGATGAAGTTGTTTTTGTATCGGGATCTGACTCTCATGGAACCCCGGTTGCAGTAGAAGCAAAGAAGATTGGCATTTCTACTGAGGAATTAGCTCTTAAAAATCATCAGATTATTAAAGATCTACATCAAAAATGGAAGATTTCTTTTGATAATTATACTATTACCCATAACCCTACTCACATCAAATTTGTGCAAAATTTTTATTTAGATATTCAAAAAAATGGCTATATTACCGAACAAGAGATTGAATCATTATATTGTGAAAACGATAAATTGTTTTTACCAGATAGGTTCGTTGAAGGTACATGTCCCTTTTGTAAAGAGGAAGCTGCAAGAGGAGACCAATGTGATAAGTGTCAAAAACTATTAACCCCATTAGAATTGATAAATCCCCATTGTGCTATATGTGGAAAATCACCCACAATTAAGAAAACTAAACATTGGTATTTGGATTTTCCTAAATTGGAGAAAGAATTAAAAGAATTAATAGAAAAAAATGATATAATTCCCCAAAATGCTAAACAAATGTGTTTAAATAGTATCGAAGAAGGCTTACCTGAGAGATCAATAACAAGGGATTTGGATTGGGGTATTCCCGCAAAATTTAAAGGGGCTGAGAATAAAACCATTTATGTGTGGTTTGAAGCAGTTTTAGGTTATATATCAGCCGTAAAAGAATGGGCAGAAAAAATTGCTAAGGATGCAACATTGTTTGATTACTTTTGGAAAGATCCAAAAACAAAAACGGTATATTTCATTGGTAAGGATAATATAATATTTCACCTTATAGTTTTTCCAGGATTAATCTTAGCTTATAATAAAGACAAAAAGGATGGAGAGAAGTTAGTTCTTCCTTATAATGTCTCATCAACAGAATTTTTAATGTATGAAAATGATAAATTTTCAAAATCACACGGTATTGGTATTTGGATTGATGATGCCTTAAAGTTAGCTTCTGTTGACTATTGGCGATTTAGCCTTATCTTCAATCGCCCTGAAACTAGTGATACATCTTTCTTATGGTCTGAATTTGAAAATAACGTAAAAACACTTAATGATAATATTGGAAATTTTATCCATAGAACACTTACGTTTTTAAATAGGCAATATAACGGGATAATCCCCAAAAAACTCAAATATGATGCTATAGATCAGAGGTTTATAGATAAGATAAATAATATTAGTAATATTATCGGAGAAAGTATTGAAACATTCAAATTGAGAAAAGCCTTACGAGATATTGTGGATTTTGCTAAAGAAGGAAATGTCTATTTAAATGAAAAAGCCCCATGGCATTTAATTAAAAAAGATAAGGCTGCTGCAGGACATGTATTTAATATTTGTTCTCAAGCTGTTTATGCATTAGCAGTATTATTGGCACCATTTATTCCAGATACTTCAGAAAAAATACTATTTTATTTAAATCAACCAAAATTAAGTACAATTGAATGGAATAGTATAAAGGAAAATTCAATAAAAGAAGGTACAAAAATCAAAAAACCAGAACCTCTATTTGAAAAACTAGACATTGAAGAAATAAAAGAAAACTTAAATGAATTAATTAAGAATAAAATTAAGGAAGGAGGAAAAGAATTGGTTTCTTATGAAGATTTTAAAAAATTAGATATTAGGATCGCATTAATTGAGAATGTGGAAAAAGTACCCAAAGCAGACAAGCTTTATAAAATGGCAATTGATTTAGGTTCTGAGAAACGAACATTAGTTGCAGGGTTGGCAGAACATTATAAAATAGACGATTTAAAAGGGAAAAAGATTGTAATCTTAGCCAATTTAGAACCAAGAAAGCTGAAAGGTATAACAAGCCAGGGTATGTTACTTGCTGCTGTTGAAGGTGATAAAGTGTCAATCTTATCACCAGATAAGGATATTCCTCTCGGAGCGAAAATTGAATAATTTATAATCTTTTACAAAATATATTATATATAGAATGTTATTCTATTGTTCAAAACTATAAAATATATTAATCAAAGTAGAGATAACTTTTCAATGAGTAGCGAGAATGATGGAGTATTATATGATTCCGCCAAAAGTATAAAAAAGGAAGGCAATTTTGAAGGTTCTATAATTACACGTTGTGTAGATGAATTTAATTCAGTTATTTTTTCGGATAATATAAAAATTTCTGATTCTGAAGGAATTTCTATAAATAATGCCCTACAAGTAGGTTTTAAGTTAATATATAATAAAAAGAATGCTTTTTCTGAAAAAATAGGCACCTTAATTATTGAGGACTTTTCTACTGTGGAATACGTGATAAAAATTCCATATGAAATAATGACTCTCTTCGATGAAGGTCAATTTTCTGAGGCTTTTCCGTTTACTATAAGGTTACTTCATACCGCAGGATTATATTTTGATGATTATGAACATGGGATTAATCATTTGGATTTTTTCAAAGGAGAAATTCTAAAAAACCCAATCTCCATAATAATGAATGGTATAATTTTGGCAGATAGAGTAGTTATTAATGAAACGGGTGATCCCGTATTTTATGATTGTTTAATCATAGGAAGAAATGAAAAAGAAAATCTATCCGTATCCTATGAGCCTTTAATGAATGTAAAGAAATTATTTGCGAGTGTACAATATATCATTATCTTAGGAATTGAAGAATTAAAGATATAATTAATTGGATTATTTTATGTTACTTTATGAAAATAAAAGAATCAAATTACTAAACTTCCTCAAATTAGGCATTAATCCTTTTAGGAAGTTCGTAAGCACAGGGGAAATCAAAGAGGAATTAGGTCTAGTAAAATCACGTGATGAATTATTTCAATCTATCAAGGAAAGGCTAGAAAAAGAAAATAACATCATTATTCCAATTATAGGTGATGTGGGTGTTGGTAAAACTCACTTATACTGGATGTTACGATATAATCTTTATTTTCATAATTCAATCTATTTATCCCTAGAATCTCTTAAAAATCGATTCTATTATACAATCTATTCAGAGTTTATAGAAATTTTAGGAGTAGATTTATTGAGGTTCATTCTAAACCAATTGTGTACACAATGGGGTGCACTTGAAAGAAAATATGGTTTTTTTCATGTCGCAAATTTAGAAAGAGCAAAATCAAAGGCTTTGGAGCATTTTTTAAGTTTATATGATGAGAAAGATATTGATATCATAGAAGATATTATCAATGGAATTATTATTCATCAATTTGATCCATATAACAAGATAGAAGCTGAGGAATGGTTATTAGGCAGACTCATGGATGCTAAAGAATTATCTAGGTTAAATATGAATAGTGATCTTAGAAAAAGCAAAAGCGCTTATATGATGTTAAGAATTTTAATTGAAAATTCTAAATTGAATACTGTTCTTTTTATTGATGATTTTGAAAAAATTATAACCATTATGAAACCAAAAGATGAATCCACTGAAGAAGTATTTGATCCTAGCTGGCTTTATGGAAATGAAAAATCTCCTGATGATATTAAATCCGAAAAAATTTTGAGTAGATTAACCAAATTAATTACTATTAACAAATTACGGATCATAATAACATTAAAATCTCTGGACTTGTTGAATGAAATTAAACAGAAGTTTGAGGAATTTTACCCTGATTTCATTTTAAATATAGGGGAACCACTCTTTATTGAAAGTTTTAAAGAAAATGACATTTTTGAATTTTACACTCAAAATATAAATAGCTTTTATGAAGAAATGGATTTTAAGGAATTTATTGGAGCTTTTCAAAATGAATATTTCCCTCTAAATAAAAAAACCTTAAAAAAAATTTATAATCAAACCCAAGGTAATCCACGCGAAGTTATAAAGTCTCTTATAGAAATCTTTAATCAAATTATATACTCTGATGAAAGATTAGATGAAATCCTTGAAAATTATGAAAAATCAAATTAGCTTTAATTAAATTCTTCTTTGTAGAAGAATTTTCTCTAAAATTTTTATTTCTGAATTAAGTGTAACTTTTACTTTCTCTTCCCAATCTGAATTAAGGATTTTTTCTTGAAAGGTTTCTAACTGTGATATTGTCGTGAGAAATTCAATTATTAGCACTCTTACCATGTTTTTGTTTAAAAGTTTATAGTTTTGGTGATTATTGAGAAAATTAAATAATTTCTCCTCATTACTTATCTCTTTTTTTAAAATTTTAAGGGCTTGATTAACTCTATCAGTATTTTTCGTTCCTAAAATCGAAATAATTGATTTTAAAGAAGATTCTTCAAGATTTTTATAGAGATTAAATACTTTTAGAGTACTATCTTGAATTGGCTCATAATCTTCTTTTAATGCAGTTTCTAATACTTCATTTATCGATTTAAGATCTGAGCCTGATTTAACAATATTATAAAGAGCCTGAATTATTTCGTTACGAACCCATCTATCAGAATTATAATAACTATTCACCAGAAAATCAATATATTTTGTATCCAACTTAACA
>RDOE01000026.1 GCA_011364975.1 Promethearchaeota archaeon
CTGCAGAGTTGTTTAGGGGAGTTCAAATCTCCCCTCTGGCTCCAAACACTCTCTCTAATTTCATCTAAGGTGAACATTAATAATCATAATCTTTTTCAAAATTAGATTTTTATTTTATAATATGGCCTTACAGAAAATAACTACAGGAAAGATTATTGATAAAAAAAAGAGAGGAGAAAAGATAATCACCATTACAGCATATGATTATTCTTTTGCAAAAATAGTGGATGACTGTGGATTTGATCTTATACTTGTTGGAGACTCTCTTTCCATGGTATCACTGGGATATAATAACACACTATCAGTGAACATGGATGAGATGATTCATCATACAAAGGCAGTTTCACGTGGAGTTTCAAATGCTCTGATAGTTGGAGACATGCCATTTCTTTCCTATAAAGTAGATAAAAATGACGCTGTAAAAAACGCGGGAAGATTTATCCAAGAAGGGGGTGCTGAAGCTGTTAAGGTTGAGGGAGGTACCGAAATCTGTCCTACAATAAAAGCTATTATTGATGCCGATATTCAAGTAATGGGTCATATCGGACTTACTCCTCAAGCAGTTTATAAATTTGGTGGATTTTTAGTGCAAGGGAAGACCGTTGAGGCTGCTAAAAAATTAATAATCGATGCTAAAAACTTAGAAAAACAAGGTGTATTTTCGATAGTATTGGAAAGTATTCCTTGGCAAATTGCAAAACTTATTACTAACTCAGTGGACATTCCAACTATAGGAATTGGTGCTGGTTCATATTGTGATGGACAAATAATTGTTATTTATGATATGTTAGGATTGTCTACTGATATTAAACCCAAATTTCTAAAATATTTCGGAAATATTGGCGATAATATCCGATCTGCTTTAAAAAATTATCGAGATGAAGTGAATCAATCTTTGTATCCAGATAAAGAACATTCATACGAATTTCCCACAGAAGAATTAGATTTAATAAATGAATGGTTTGAAAAGGTCGATCTTGATAAAGAAACAGTTAATAATAAAACACGTCTTACTTAAGTAATCTATAAGGTATAAATTTTAAAGAATATTCTTGTTAAATTTGAAATTTAGAGGATAAACAAATTATCAATAATATATACAATATAGTTAGTTATCATCCAAAAGTATAATTAAATATATTTTTATTTATTATATTAACATAAAGTAATATGATTTTTCTCTTTAAAATAAAGAATTAAGATATAATAACTTTAAGCATGATCAACTATGGCAGAAGAATATGATTATCTATTTAAATCAATAGTAGTCGGTGATGGTGGCGTTGGAAAGACTGCTCTAACTCTTCGTTTCTCAAAAGGTTTCTTCACTGAAGATTATAAAATGACTATTGGCGTTGATTTTCATGTTAAAACCATTTCTATAGATACAAATGAGGGTTCAATTAAATGTAAACTCCAATTATGGGATACAGGAGGACAAGAACGATTTAGCTCTATTAGACCAATGTATTATAGAGGGTCTTTAGGAGTAGTGTTAGTTTTTGATCTTACCAATTCTGATAGTTTTGAACATTTGCCACAATGGATTGAAGAAGTTAGAGCAAATGTTAAAGCTGAAATACCATTGCTGTTAGTAGGAAATAAGAGTGACTTATTAGAGCAAAGAGCTGTGACTATGGAAGAGATCAATAGATTTACAAGAGATTTTAACTTATATTATATGGAAACCTCTGCTAAAACAGGAGATGGTGTTGGAGATTGCTTTTATATTTTAGCTTGCTTAATGATCGGACAAGGAGTTCCCGAACAATTGATTGCTAATGAAACCGTTTTTAGTCCGGGACAGATAACAATCGAAGCCCAAGAAATGGCTACTCCAAGTTATCCTTCTACTAATACCCAAATAGACTATGTGGCACCACCAGTTCCTGAACCTGATAATAATGAATTCGTGAATTTACCATCTACGATCAAGTTTGATTCAGATTTTGAATTTGAGGCACCTCCAGTGCCAGAACCTGAGTTAATTGAAAAACCTAAGCCAATAACTAGTTTTAAATTGGAATCTGATTTTGAGTATGAGGCACCACCAGTTCCGGAACCATCACAAAGAAAACATATAGAAACACCTCAAACCACAGATTCTACTCTAATGCCCAAGATTGAGATACCAGAACCTAATGATATTGAATTTAAAATGCCCGATGAAATTTTATCTGAAAAATCAGAACAACCTCCACCAAAAACAAGAACTTCCTTGTTTTTTGATACAAAGTCAGAAGAAAGTGCAAAATATGTGCCAAAAGCCATCCCATTTTCCTCAAATCTCCCTACTCCAGTTCCAGCCCCAGAAGAATTTCAATTATTACAAACTAAGAAATCCACTCAATCACCACCATCCCAAGAGATTGAATCTGAGTCTTTAGTGGATTATATGCCTGATGTCATTCTTTCTAAAAAAGAAAGGAAGAGATTAGCTAAAGAACAAAAAAAATTGGAAAAGGAGAAGTTGAAAGTAGAAAAAGAGAAGAAAATTGAGGAAGAGAAGCAAAAACAAAATAAATTATTAGAGGATATGAAGAAAACCAAAAAGGATAAAAAAGAAAAACCTCAAACGGAACCTTTCTTAACTTATCCAACAACCTCTCAAACAACCACCCCTACGAATCCTTTATTTCAAGCATTAAAGCAAAAACAAGAAGGAGAAATTGAAGAGCACCAAAAAAACTTTATACCTTTTTTTGCTACCCCCAAACCTCTTATTGCTAGTGAATCGAAAAAACAACAATCATCATCAACACTAAGAATTATTCCAAACATTAGTGATATTGAAAAAGAATCACCAAGCTTCTTAGTACGACCTACATCCCAACCAGTTCCTAAAGAAGATTTAAAATCTAAAGATTTATTGATCTGTGAGCAATGTGGGGCGACTCTTTCCTCAGATTATGCTTTCTGTAATAAATGTGGTAATAAATTATAATCTTTCAAGATCTTTAAAAAACGTTAATTAAAAAAATACTATTACTTATAGATTTTTACCACATATTGGGCAAATACTCCACATTTTCTTAATTTTTGAATTACAATAAGGACACACTTTCAGATCGGGGTCAATTTCAACTTGAGGCACACCAAAAATAGTAACATTTTTTTCAAAATGATAATCTTCAGGATCAGAAGGTGGTTGGATTTTCGCTGGAGGAATAACATTTTCTGATTGAACCTTAAGGACATTTCTATCAAGATCTTTATTTGAAGGGATAAAATATTCATTACCTTGTATCAATTCTTGTTGGGAATTTTGGTATTTAAATTTTGAATCACTAAGAATATCTTCATCATAAGTTTCATAACTTACATTATTGGGGGGCTTAACTTGTTCTTCTTGTTCTTTATATTCAATAGGCATGCCAACTTTATAGAAAAAGTAATTTCCTTCATTATTTTCGATAATTATATTTCCATTTTCTAAATAAACGCGTATGTAATAAATAATGGTAATGCCTGTAGGAACATCAGCAATTTCTGCGATAAAATAATCTTGTTTATTTTCCATTTTCATTTGATACCATGATTTCCCATGATCAGCACTAAATATTAATTGAACAAGCTGTAAAGACCTATCAAAATCTTCTTCAGTTATTTTTACAACTATTTTAATATTTTTTTTCGATTTATCCTCTTGATCCAGAACTTTTTCCGCTTCACCAAAATCCCAAGCAGCACCACATTTAGGACAATTAGTAAACCAATTTGGATATTCAAATTTACACTGAGAACAAGTTTTTGTAAAATATCGTGTAGTTTTTATTCCAATTGTTTTCTTTTTTTGTTTTGCCATTCTCTAATTCATTATCCGAGAAAATTTGTACCCAAATAAGTCTATATAATGTATTAAATTATTTTTAGATTTATAAATATATTTCTGAAACATTTTATAAAATTCTTATTTTCTTATAATAATTATAAGTAATAAATATACTCAAAAATATAACAAATGTCAAATAAAATTGATGATGCTGAAATTAAAGCTTTATTGTCAACTTTAGATGATTTGATTGATATGAAAATCCTTTTTAGAAAATTAGCCCCAAATTATACTTTAGATAAAGAATGCAATCAACAATTCCTCTCAATTCTCGAATCTTTATACTTAAAATTCCAACCCCTATTCTCAAAATTTTTAAATCAAGATCATACGGTTGGGGATAAACAGAGCAATGCAAAAGAATTTTTAGAGCAAATTAAAGAAAAAAAATCACACGTCTTAGTTTCTGCTAATTCCTCTAAAAAGGTTTTAAAAAAATGGGGTATTCTCCCACAAAATATCATTGTTAGTGGAGGACCATTGATATTTGAAGATTTTAAGAAAGTAAATCCTAATATTTCTGATGAGCGATTGTCTGGTGTTAAAAAAAAGTGTAATCACCTACTAAAGCTCCTTCAAAGTAATAAGTTGAGAGGAGAGGATGTAATTTTTATCTATGAAATACAGAATCTTACTGATAAAATAATATTAGATGAATTAAACACTAATATTGATTTGATTGATAAGCATATTCAGCTATATAGGATACCTTCCTGGAAATTGTTCGAAAAAAACTAGCAGGTTAATTTTAAATCCTTAACAACTATTTCAAGGTCGTCTGTAAACTTTATCAAATGCGCCCTAGTTACATGAGGCATTACTACTACTCTAATTAAATTGAAATCTTCAAACTTACCTAACATCCAACCTTTCTTACGTAATCTTGAATCAAGATCACAAATACTTTTCCCATTTTCTGTAGTAATGCCAACAACATTCATAATTGGATTTACCGATAATTTTATCCCCTCAATTTCAGAAATACGTTGAGTGAGATATTGAGTATTATTCATACAATTTTTAATAACATTCTTAAAACCATTTATCCCTAAAGAACGTAAAACTACCCAAAAAGCTATTACTGAAGCTCCGGGACGAGTACCGACTATATGAAAATGTTTAAAGTTCCCTCCTGCAAGATAAGGTATCTCGAATCCTGTTTTTTCTAAAATTTCACCATTTTTTAAGAAAAACCCACCCGAAGGAATAACTCCTAATCCCATTTTATGGGGGTCTGCCGTAAGTGAATCTACATTCTTCACGGAAAAATCCCAAGGGGGAATTTTTTTATTTAGTAAATTTAAAAAGGGTAATACGAATCCTCCAAATGCGGCATCCACGTGAAAAAAAATATTCTTATCTTCAATAATATTACCAATTTCTCCTATAGGATCAACAATTCCTAATGAAGTAGTTCCCGCTACAGCTACAACTCCGCAGGTATTATCATTAATAAGGCTTGAAAAATGGTCTAAATCTAATTCAAAATTAGATTTTAAGTTTACTTTACGTAATCTAATGTCTAATAAATCAGCAGCTTTATCAAAGGAAACATGAGCAGAGGTTGGAACAACAACTTCTGGAGATTTGATCTCTGGATGCAACTTCTTAGCAATTCTCATTGCGATTAAATTAGCCTCTGATCCTCCGGTTGTAAAAGTTCCTATAAGATTATTTCCATGAAATAATTCACCAAGTTCCTTAATTACTTCCTGCTCTAATTCAGTTGTACCTGAAAATAAACCGGGATCCCCTAAATTTTTAGAAATATACTTTATGTAAACTTCTTTAGCTAATTCGAAGGGTTCAGTACACATCGAGCCTAAGATTGAACCTGAATCATAAGTTAAATCTTTTGCTAATTTTTCATCCAATAATTTAAGTATTTCCTGTTTACTAAGACCATTTTCTTGCATTTTTTTAATAATAATTAATCCTTTTTATTATCCTTTCCGTCTAAATTATTAATTAAAACTATTTAAAAAATTAAAATTTTAAGATTATATCTACAAACTTAATAAGCTTTTTACATATAATGCGATTGTAATAATGGAATCTCAACTTAATACCAACCCTATCATTTATAAAAATCGTTTTGAATCTCTGTTTATTATTTTTTTTATTGAATTATCTAATTTCTTCGCAATATCTATATTATAATAATTTGCAATACATATTAAAGCATAAAAAATATCAGCAATCTCTTCTCCAAGATTTAACGACTCCTCATTCAGTTTAGCAGGTTTAAAACCCTCTAAATTATTAATAATTCGGGCTAACTCTCCTATTTCCTCTATTAAAGCCCCTAACATAGATAATGGTGGCCAATAACCCCCGTGTTTGTGGATCCAATTATTAATTTTCAATTGATACTCTTTAATTGAGGATTCATTCTTCATAGGAGAAATACAATAAAGGATTCCCTAAAAAAATTGGGATGAGGAAAAACTATTGTTCCTCATATTAATACATTCCAAAAATCATAATTTTTAAGGTTAAAAAAAGGTATTCTTTAAAAAACGGTATTATATCTTATCCTCCCTCGCCATTCAGCTAATTTTCCTGGATTATATCTATTCACTTCGCTGTAATATCCTGTAATTCTGGAATATATTTTTACCTCTTTAGTATAACATTGGGGGCATGACCATTGACCTCCCCTAAACATTGTTCTACAAGAAGGACAATAGGTAAAATCGGTAGTATACGCAAAATAGGCCGTATTTGTGTTGCAACAAATGTTTTTGGTAAGCTCCCACAAACCCTTTATGTCTGGTTTCTGCTCTCCTAACCAAATGTGAGTAATAACACCACCATTTACAATAGGATGGAAATCTCCTTGCTTTCTAATTCGTTCGTATAATGGAATGTCCGCATCATATCTTAAATGGCTTGAATTGGTATAATATACAGATTTTCCGCTTGATTGAGGAAGAGCTTTTTTAGGGAAATGTTTTAAATCCAATCTTGCAAAACGTCCAGAGGAGCTTTCAGAAGGTTGTTCCCATAGCGAATATAGCTTTCCATCTCTCTCTGTCATGGAATTGCACTTTGCGACCATATATTCAAGAATATGTTTTCCTAAATCATAAGCACTTTCATTTTCATGTAACTCAAAATTAGTAAGGCTTTTTACTGCTTCATTTAATCCAGTAAATCCAACTGAGAGGTTTTGATCCTTTAAGTTAAATATAGGTTTACCATTAATGTTGCCACTACATAAAGGGAGATGACCTGTTTTCAGCCTTTTTTCAATTAAACTCCATTTTTTCCTTAATATTTTTGCTGCAAGCTCCATTTTCTCCTCTAAAATAGTAAAATAATCCTCCTCATTCTTTGAAAGATAAGCATATCTTGGTAAATTTAAACTAACACTCTGTAAGGAACCAATTGTAACGTAATTCTCCCAAATGTTCACATTTTTTCTTTTTTCTGGGTCTAAAATGCATTGTTGAATGATTTGATTTCCACTCAAGAACTTTCGACAACATTGACTATGAATTTCATCAGGCATCCAATCGGGACACATATTGAGAAAATAGGGGGTACCCATAGTTGCGACTTCTTCCATGATTTTTAAGTAAGAAGTTTCAAATTCTGAAAGCCATTCTTTTTTAACCTTAATCTCATGTTTAGGGAATGCGAATAACTTTCCATTATGATCACCTTGAATATAGACCTCTGTTAATGCATCAAACAGTTCAAGGCATTCATTTGAAAAATCTCCATATTTTCCTACAACTTTCCCATGGCATCCGATTGCAGGAATATCAACCAAACCATCTGGTATTGTCGGTGTACATGAAATTGAGGTAAACGGAACCTGTCCACCACGTGCAGCAAAAATTTGGTTTGTTTCAAAAATTAAACATTGCATGGATTGCTCAATTTCTCTTTTCGATAAACCTCTTGCATAAGGTGCTAGGAATGTCGTAATGTAATCGTATCCTTGCCCTCCTGAAAATTCACCTTGAATAATTCCCAACCATTTTGCCAAATGAGTAACTGCAACCCTTAAACTACCAGCAGGTCCAGATTTACTACAATGTGCCCAACTTTCTACCGGTGGCAATCCGTGTTCTAGTATCATACGAGGGTCCCATTCCTGACAGAAAGGTCGTAAATCAAAATACCTAAGCATATGGACGTGAATGTCTCCGTAAAGGTGAGCATGAGCTTCCTCTGAATCCAAGATTCGAAGGAGAGCATATTCATCAGAAATTCGATTTGCTGCCCAGTGATGAATACTTTCTGGATTAATATCTTGGTTAGCATTCTCATCTATTCCACTATCTAATATTTCTTCATAGTCCATTAATGGCATACCTATTCTTGTATATAATTTTCGTTCTTCTTCATAATGCTGTTCTGCTAAAATTGAACACACCATTTCTCTAATATGGGGTCCTGAAAGAAATTTTATTCCGGAAGATATTATTCTTCTTACCACACTTTCCGTTATTTTATTAGCAGAATCACGATCTAAACCTGTTTCTTTACTAATACTTAATTCGATAATTACGGGATTAAAAGGTACAACATCACCTTCAGTTCTGAATACTCTTGGTAATAAATTCTTTAGATATTCATGTTTAAGCTTATCAGAGTTTTCTTTTTTATTAATTTCAGATTTTGGTATTATTTCCATATGAATCATTTCTCACAATTATATTATTATATTCTTGTTCTCAAGAAATCAATATTATACTTAAATTAACAACATTATTTTGTCGGTTTTGTAAACCGAGAGAAATTAATTATTAAAACCCAGTTATTATTAAAATTTTTCCTCTTTTGATATAAAAATTTATAGTTTTTTCCAATATAAAGTTACTTTATTAATTAATCACTTCTAATTTAGTCCATGTCTTCACTATCTCACGATAAATTGTTTATTAAGATAAAGAAATCTTAAAACTACAATTCAAATTTTATATTTGTATTCCTAATTAAATATTGTCGACTGGGTCGATTTTATAATTTTTAATTTTCATTTCTAAAGTTTTCCAATTTTAGTATAAGACAATATTTAAATTTAAATAAAATATAAAAAGAGCTTATAATGAATCGTAAAAAAAAGAATTATCTTATAAGTAAGGATACAATAAGCCCAGTAGAAGCATTAAAGGGGATCTATAGAAGAACATTGGTATATAATGAGAAGATTATGTTATGCTATTTTCGCCTAAATAAAGGGTCTGAAGTTCCCCTCCATTCTCATGAACAACATCAAGTAGGTTATGTAATTAAAGGAAAATTGAATTTCTTTACATCTGATTATCAATTTATAGCTAAAAAAGGAGATAGTTACATTTTTGATTCCAATGAAGAACATGGAGCAAGAGTGTTAACCGATTCAGAAGTAATAGATATATTTTCCCCTTCTAGGGAAGACTATATTTAGAATAATCCTTATCAAAGGATAACAATGAAAAACTCACCATTGATATGCTGCTACAGCAAAGATAGAGATCATACTAAATAAGAATTCTCCTAATAACCAATCAAAAAATAGCTTTCTTTTTTGATCTCTATTACTTTTTATTTTAGTTGCCAAAGCAAAACTAATTGCAGAATTAGTTCCCATAAAAATGATAAAAGCATATGTGGAAGCACCGATTTCAAGTTCAATTATATCTAATAAAAAGTCCAAAAAAATCCAAGCACCTATGAAAAAGACTAGAATAATGAGAAAAATCCAACCCGAGAATTGAATAATCTTTTCTAATTGTATTTCTTCTTCCGATAAGCCACCTGGAAGCCTTGAGGGTTTTTTTTTAACTTTAGACATAACAAATCAATCTTTCTTTATATATAAAAATGAATGGAATATTATTCTTAACTGTTTTCTTTTTAATAAGTAACAATAAAGTAAAATTTAAGGTCGATTTTTCAAAAATAATATTGCTTTTGCAATATCCCCTTCACAATCTATAAGAGCTGCTTTAGCGACATCTATATTCACATTTGCTTGAGCTGCTACCAACATAATATCATTTTCTGTGATCATTGGTTTAGTTTCAGATGAGAAATCCTCTTCCGTTTCTAAGATTTCTTTCTTCTCTTCAAAAATTATTTCTTCACTAGAAAATTCTTCCGCTTCACCTATAATTTGATAAATTTCTTGACCCATTTGCTTCATAAGTATTACTTCTGGTTGATTTATTACTAAAGTTCTTTCTTCACCTTCTATAATTACTCTAGTAGCATCAATTTGGTCCATTTCAATTCCTTGTTGTTGCATCTTCCGTCGCATCTGTCTTGACGCAAGATTGGAACCTTCTCTTCTTTTTACCGCTTGGGGGCGTTTAGGTTTATTTTTTTCCTTAGTCTGCAACTCTTTTGGTAATTTAACCATTAGCTTCACTATAAATCTTGAACTTTAATTTGATATAATTAATTTTACTTTATATTTTTGATTTATTTATCCCTTTTCTAACTTTTATCGCAACTCCACTTGTAAAACTTTTTATATATGGGATAGGTAAAATTAATTTTCCTATCGCGAGTAACTCATCTTCTTGGTTTACTACAATTATTTCATCTAATGGGCGTAAATTTTCGTCAATTTCTGTAATATGCTTACAGAAGACATTTCGCCCCTCCTTTATAAATTCAGAGATATCTGATTGGACAACAGCCCTTAAATGAGGGATGGATATACTTCTAATAATTCTATCGGCTGCAAACAAACTTAAAGTAAATAATCCATTTTGAGGTCTAAAATTTAGAAGTAAATTTTCATCATAATAAATATGTTTTATCCTACCAGTATTTTTAGAATATTCTACTTTTATCTTATCATCATTATCAAATAAAATATCAGTAGTTATCGGGCTGAATTGGAAATCTGATATTGCCTTTATCTTTCTTAAAACTAAAAACTGCTGATTCTCCATTATAGTAATAATTTAGTGATTTATATATCAAATAAACCAACAAAAAAATAGGTTTTTGTTAAATAATAAAAAGGTAGATTATGAATATAACCTTGATTCAACTGCTTTATCTTTGACTTTATTCATAACTTTATTTACAGCATCAAGGAAATCAGCTTCTACTATTACTTCAGAATCTTTTCTGATTGCAAACATACCTGCTTCCGTACAAATTGCTTTAATATCTGCACCAGTTGCACCATCTGTTAATTCAACTAATTTTCTAAAATTGAGATTTCCTTCAGAATTTAGAGATCTGGTATGAATTCGAAAGATAGCATTTCTTGCTTTATCATCGGGAATTGGAAAATCAATCATACGATCAAATCTACCAGGTCTTAATAATGCAGGGTCTAGTATATCTACTCGATTCGTTGCTCCAATAATCTTTACATCACCTCTTTGCTCAAAGCCATCCAATTCACTCAATAACTGCATAAGTGTTCTCTGAACTTCCCTATCACCGGATGTTGCTATTTTTAAACGTTGAGATCCAATTGCATCTAATTCATCAATAAATAAAATCGTTGGGGCTTTCTCTTTTGCAAGATTGAAAATCTCTCTTACTAATCGAGCGCCTTCACCAATAAACTTCTGAACTAATTCAGATCCGATAATTCTTATAAATGTAGCCTCAGTTTCATGAGCAACTGCTTTTGCTAATAATGTTTTACCCGTTCCAGGGGCACCATAAAGTAAAACGCCCTTAGGGGGTTCTATTCCAACTTTTTTAAACAGTTCTGGCTTTAATAATGGAAGTTCAACCGTTTCTCTCACTTCTTGTAATTGGTCTTCTAACCCCCCGATATCTTCATATGAAATATCAGGTATAGAATCTATGACTTCCATTCCTTTAACAAAAGGATCTAACTTAGTAGGCAACAACTCCATTATGGCAAAAGTCCTTTGATTAAGCGCAACCCTCAACCCTGGAGTAAGCTTTTCATTTCGTACTTTTCTACTAGCATTCACTACAAAACTTGGACCTGTAGAACTCTTAACAATCACTTTACCACTATCATTTAACGTATCGATTACGGTTGCAGAAACCAAGGGAGGTTCCCTTAATCGATCTATTTCATTTCGTAAACTATGTAATTCCTGCTCTAATCGTAAACGTTCAGCATCTAATAATTGTTTTTCAGTTTCTAAATTTCGAAGTCGTTTCTCTAAATGGCGAGTATAGGTAATCAAGTATTCTTCATCTTTAGTTTCTTCTTTTTTTCTCCTTTCTTTTGTAGTCGTCAAATAGCTAATACCCCATGGTAAATATTTTTTTAATAGACGTATTCTAAAATAATAATAACTATTAATTCATTTAAATTTAAGGTAATATACTAATATCATAAGAAATATTGATTTTTAAAAAATTTATAGGTTATATTTTATAACGGTTCTCACCTTAAAATCATAAAATATAATAGTTTTGCAACAAATTCTTTATTAAATTACATTTCTTAAGCATAAGGTATTAATCAGATCGTTTATGGCAAAGAAAAACTCATCCCAATTTGATAAAGAGTGCCAAATTTGTGGTGGTGCTATTTGGGGAAAAGGTTTTAAAGTTTTATTAGAAGGTGCCAAAATTACTGTATGTCAAAGTTGTGCTCAAGATGGGACCATCATTCAGGACAAGAAAAAAGATTTTTCTCAAAATAAAAGAACTTATTCTCAACCTTCAAAAAAGCAAAAAAAGCAATATTTCGTTAGTAAAAAATTTGAAAATCTTGAAATTGTAGCTGATTACGCTAAAATAATTGCTAATACGCGCAATAAGCAAGGATTAAATCAAGATCAATTCGCCCAAAAACTAAATGAAAAACCATCTTTATTGAAAAGAATTGAATCAGGTAAAGTTGAACCTACATTCGAAATAGCAAAGAAAATTGAAACTATGTATGGTGTTAAATTAACTAAAGAAATAGATGCTATTGAGGCCAGTTTTTCAGATAGTAAGTATATGAAAAAGACCAGTGGGAGTTCTCTGGGTGATATTGCGATAATCAAAAAGAAGAAAAAATAAACTACTAATGCTTTAGACTATTAATTTCAACCAAAGTGGAATTATATGAGCCGGAAAAACCCAATTCCTCAGGATTATCTGGAGTAAAAATATTCACATTAAAATTGATTTTTGATTCAATCGGAACTCCAGAATATATTAAAGCAATACCTTTAGTTAAGATTGAGGTTCTAGCTACGAAATAATCTCCCTGTCCTAGGTAGTTTGAAACATTTACTTTATCTCCTTCTTTTAGGTGAAGAAATGTTATATCTTCTTCACATAGAAAAACTTTGTTAAAAGCATCTAATTGATTATTATGGATTTGTCCTAATTGAGAATGTATATAATATTTATGAGAAGGAGAAATTAAAATAAAAGAATTTTTCTTCCTTTTTCTTATTGAGTTTAGCCAATCATCACCAAAATCAAGTTTGACATTCTTCAGGTTTATTTTATTATTAAATGTTGGAAAAGCCAACCCACTAAAGGGTACACTGTTTATATCAAATAGAAGATGATATCCATTCCTTATAATGTTGTCTTTAAAATTAGGGGGTAATAGATTTAAACAATGCTCTAAAATTTGATTATCATTTTCATTAAATTCTGGATTTTCACCTATACATAAATTATTATAGAGTTTTTGAAAGAATTCAAAATTAGATAAACAGTTAGGATATGGACAAGGTCCTCCATTATTAATTGAAATACTTGGGATATAATAGGGGCTAATAATATCAGAACATTCTAAGTCAAATTTTGAAGGAATAACAATATCTGCAAATTTAGTAGTTGCATTTAGAAAAAGATCCTGAACTACAACAAATAAATCTTTTTTCAAAAAACAATTTTTAATATTATTAAGATTAGGTAAAGAACTAAGAGGATTAAAATTGTAAACAAAAATCATTTTAAACTTATTTGATTGCAATTCCTTTCCAAGATTTATCAAATTTATTTGCGGTAAAGTATTCTCAATTGATACTCCCGTGATATATTCCATTAATGGTTGAAGAAAAGGCTTAAGAAAATCACTCTGTGAATAGATTATTCCAGTTCCGGGTTTACCTAAATTACCAAGTAATATTTGTATTAGTGCAATATTTTGGATTATTTTTCCTCCATAAAAATCCTTTTGAACACCATAACCAATGTTAAAAATGGTATGATTTTTATATTCAGTAAGAAGATTAAAGAAAGTATTGATTTGTTCTAATTCTAAATCTAATATTTTAGTGATTTCTTCTTCATTTAATTTTCTAATTTTTTTTATAATTGGAATATAATCCTGTGTATACTTAATTAAGAAATCTCTATCATGCAAATGATTTTCAATCAAATATTTACATATCAATTGAGAAATTAGGTGGTCGGTCCCTGGAACAGTATAGATAAAAAGATCAGCTTCTTTTGCGATCTGAGTACGACGTGAATCTAATACTATCAATTTAGTACCGTTATGGCGTGCTTGCTTAATAAGAGAATAAGAATGACTATTTCTATCACTAAGATCACTACCCCATATAACTATTAAATGTGTCTCCGGGTTTATTAACTGTAAAGGATTAGTAATTGAATAGGTTCCAAATAGATCCTTAAGTCCTGCACATCCTCCCTCATTACATATCCCTCCAGAGGTAATTGTACCTCCTAATGCTTTAAAAAATCTAATTGGTGAGTACATTGATATTAATCCATAATTTCCTGCATTAAATGCTCCAAGTATTGATTCTGGACCAAAGTTCTCAATTATTTGTTGAGCTTTTTTCGCAATTATATTAATAGCTTTATCATTATTCACTTTTTGAAACTCATTACTTCCCTTTTTGCCTTTTCTTACCAATGAATGTTTTAATCTTTTGGAGTGATATAAAAGTTCTTTTCTGGTATTCATTTTTTCACAAAAGAATCCATTTGTAAAGGGATGAGACTTCTGGGGAACCGATTCTAAAAATTTAAATTCCTCAGCATTATCGTTCCATGATCCTAAAAAAACACAAGAACCATAACAATCTTTTGAACAAGTTCCAAAGCGTTCAACAAACTTAGACTTCAAATTTTGCTTCTGTACTTTTATTTATTTAGATAATTCTTAGAGTTTAAAGTTTAATTTATAATGAGTAATATAAAAATTATATATTTGTAAAAATTCAAACTATTAATTATCGTAATAGAATTTAGTTATTAAAATCTTTAAAAACATTTGCATTTTCAATTGAGACAATTTTTTCCTTAAGAAAGTGAATTAAATCTTTGTTATCATCCGCTATTAGAGGTTCACCACAATCTGGGCAACGAAAATTTAATTCAAAGGCTTCATCAAAATTGTATTTAATTTTAGTATCTTTGCAATTTTGACAACTAAAAAAGTAATTATTTTCTTCAAATTCTAATCTTTCTCTTAATTTATTTTCTATAGTCTTCTTTTTTTCCATTAAAATTTCTTCAAGCATATCAAATTCATGCCACCAGTAGTAGATAAACCACCCTGTCGACTTATCTCTTATACGTCGGAATTGTGCTAATTTTTCGCTATATAATTTATATAATGTCTTTCTGACGGTGTTTAATTTGAGTATATCGGTATCATCTGGTTCAAAATCAACTTCGCGTTCTTCCTGAACAATTCTTTCTTTAATATTTTCTGTGATATCTTCATCAGTAATATCTTCATTTTCTGAGTTTATTAATTCAATACCAACCTCGATCGCAACATCCCCACCTATGATATATAGGAAAGATTTCAACAGAGGGCTCAATCCTTTCATAATTTTTCGCTATAATATTTTCTCTTTAACTAATGGGTATAAAAAACGATAAAAATTAAATTTTTTGAAATTTAATTCAAATTAGATCTTAAAATTAAATTACACTACAAAAGAATATTGTTTTTCAATAACTTCATTATCAATTTCCACAGTTCGTATTAATTTTCCCTTCCTTATAGCCATAATCCGTAATAAACGTGAATCTTGAATATTTGTTGGAAGTATGATATCTGTAATTTTATAATTATTTAATATGGTTATTGATTTCCAATCATTAGGTATTTCAGATCTGAAATCAGGAAGAGCTTCTTCAATTAAGATTTCTAAATTGTTTTCACTGTTTACAAGATAACCCGTACAAAACTGAATTCGTTGATTTATATCGTCATCTTCTATCTTTTTTTTTGATGGTTGAGGTATGTTTTTTTTTGTTGTTATTTTGCAATTTGCGTTAACATTTAGAGATATCAAAAGGTAACTATTTTTTCGAAGTGTCTCGATTGCTTTAAGTAATTGATCTCGATTAGTTCTATCTAGTATTGTTGCTTTATAATTTTTAGTTTGACCTGTAGATCTCTTTATATCCCAATTAAATCCTAATGAGGAAATAAGATTAGAAGGATCAGAGCCTGTGATTAGTGTTCCCTTTATTTCAAATTGTATTAATTGGTCCTTAATCGATCTGACTACTAGTTCTTGAATTAGATCCTCATATTCATGGCTCCCCTTTAGCGTAATTTTAGTTTTTGATTGAGATATTTTTAATGCGGGGCCAATAAATATTCCTTTTGAATACCTATAAAAATGCCGATGAACTTCCATATAATTCTGAGTTGGGTCTTCTAAAATAGGTGTTTCAATTATCCTCTTTAAAAAATGCATTTTTTCCTTACTACTTGTTTTCTTTTATTATATTTGATGCAATATTTATTATATAAATAGAACATATCTTTAAATTTTGATCATTAATAGTTAGTAATGATTTTAATTATGAAGATATATTCTCTCTAATTTATTATAAAGAGCCTGATTATTATTGGTCTTAAAAACCAGATTATTAGAAGAATCATTAAATATCTACTAAATAAATTTCAAGAAAACGTCATGAGTATATATGGAATTGGCAGCTTTTTCAACCAATATAAAAATGGAAATTGGAGTAACTTTGATATAGATGTAATAGTTATAGTACATTCAATAGATTTAATTCCAAAACAGGATTGGACTAATATTAGATATGAAAAAATAATTATAGATGGATATAATGTATGGTTAGGATATATTACTCTTGATGGGTTAATGAATAAAGCAAAATTTGAGCAACAGTCGTTTGCTAATTATGAGTGGAGTCTTATTGATTTAAAGTGGAATCATAATTCTCAATTACTTTATGGTGATGATATTCGAGTGAATCTACCAAATCCATTGAAATTGAAAATTGATTATGATGATATCTTATCCAGGAGCTTATATCATTTAAACAAAAGTTTTAGGAGTACTAAGAATGAAGTTGAATTATTAGAGACCAAAAGGGAACTTACAAAAGCAATCTTCAAGTTTGGTTTTTATTTATGTATTTTATATGATAACCAATTCAATTATACATCAATAAAGCATATATTAGTAAAGTTAGACCAAATTAAAATTGAGAATATTAATATAGAACTACTAGATATTATCTTCCAAGAAGCTATCCATTTTAGAAGAAAGGGCAATTTTATTGCAAATTTTAAATCTGTTCGAAGTAATTTTACACTTTTAATTTTTTCGCTTATAAAAAAGGGAAAATTGCATAAAATCTTTACCTACGATGAATTTGTTAAGTTTTTAGAAACAAAATTTAATGGATTATATGATATTATAAAATTTTTGAAAAAAGCAAAAAATCTCTCTTTTTCTTCGAAAGAAAAGTAAATTTATTTTATCACAGAATTTTAATATTTTTGCCATAAAATTAAAAAAAAATAATAATTTACAATAATCTAACTAGTTAAATAAATTTATGATTAATTATGATACTAACAATTCTTCAATTTGAAATTCCTTCATGGTCTGTGTGGTCATTAGCATGGATTTTCCTTATTATTGGATTATTAACTTTAATTGTTTTAGTAATATACACACGGTTTGGAAGAGAAATTTCGATAAAACTTTCAATTCTTTCCATTATTTTTACTTCGGTATTTCTTGGATTCGCCATTCACTTTTTTCTTATTAGTTTTGGAATTTAGTTATTTCTAATTTTAAAGTAACTATTTTATTTCTTTATTTAGAGTTATGGGACTACTTGTCAATATTTATAAGAAAAGCACCCTAATTTTCCTTAATTTAAAAACAATTTTTCACCAATAAAAGAGGAAATTTAAATGTTACTTCAAATGGGAGATCCTTTATTTTTTATCTTATGGCTTATACTAGCAACAGTGATTGTCTTTTTAATTATGCTTATTTCAGTTAGAGTTGTTGTAAGTAAAACTAAAGCCTCAGATAAAAAATTCTTGATCCTTCTTTTAGCATTTGTTTCAGTATTACTTCTACCTATTATTGTTAACGCAATAATGCTAGTTCTTAACCTAATAGGTGGTGCTATCGCCTCATTAAGAGATCTGATAGATGGTGGGGGTCAGAATTTCTTAGCAAATTTTGCTCCTATAATCTTCTTCCTACTGCTCTTAGCAATTACAAAATGGTTAGTAGATATTAGTTGGGAACATGCATTATGGGTTTCACTGTTGACACTGTTTATCTTATATATTATCTATTCTTTAGTTCCAGAACTTTATACTTTTGTCCAATTTGGATAAAAGATTTTTTTTAATTTTAAAAATAAGAACTAAAAGAAGAAAAATTAAATTTTTTCTTTCAATTTTAACCTAGGAGCTAAACCAAGAGACATCATTTCCTGTAATAACAACTTAAAAGCATATGAACAGACTACTTTTGATATCATCGTACCTTCACCACATACGGGGCAATATCTCTTATCTCTATTCCTATCATAAACAGCTAGCAACCCACATTTTTCACAAACTAAAATTACAGTCCTATCAGATTCATCAAGTAATCTTTCCTTTAGTAATAAAGCAGATCCATGCCCAACTAAACAATCACGTTCCATTTCTCCAAATCTTAATCCTCCTTCTCTTGCTCGTCCCTCTGTAGGTTGCCTAGTTAGAATCTGTACAGGTCCACGTGCTCTGGCATGTAACTTATCCGCAACTAAATGGTATAGTTTTTGGTAATAAATTGGAGCACAATAGATTCCTGCTTCATATTTTTCTCCTGTTATTCCATTATACATAACTTCCCTACCATTGAACTCAAAACCCGACTCTAATAGTTGTTCTTGAAGCTTAGTAATATCTTTCCATTCAAACGCAGTTGCATCTCCTAATTTCCCTGAATTACATGCAATTTTACCACTGATCCCCTCAAATAATTGCCCTAATGTCATTCTTGAAGGCATGGCATGAGGATTTACAATTATATCCGGAATTACACCCTCTGAGGTAAAAGGCATATCCTCTGCGGGTTGGACCAATCCAAGCACACCTTTTTGTCCATGGCGAGAGGAAAACTTATCTCCTAACTCTGGTATACGTAAATCTCTCACCTTAATCTTCACTAGCTTATTACCATCAACAGTTTCAGAAATAATTACTGTATCTACAATACCTTGCTCATTATGGCGCATATTTTTGGATGTTTCTCTTCGGTTAGGCTGCATTAATTCAAATTCTTCATATGATTTAATAAATCTTGGAGGTGAGGTCCGACCAATTAGGACGTCTCCGCCATTAACGGAAGTTTCTGGCTCTATAATACCATCCTCTTCAGACAATAACCGATATGACTCGGCAGACTTAAATCCTCTGACACCTCTCTCTGGAATCTCAAATTTATCTAGCTCTCCTCCCGGATATTTACGCTCTTCAGCATCATAAGTTCTAAAAAAATGACTACGGGCTAAACCGCGATCGATCGAAGATTTATTAATGATAATGGCATCTTCAATATTGAAACCTTCAAAACTCATCATAGCGATAATAAAATTTTGACCTGCTGGTCTCCTATTAATCCCTATTATCTCCATGGGGCTTGTTTTGACTAAAGGTTGCTGGGGATAATGAAGTGTATGACCTCGTGTATCAAGTCTTAAATGCATATTAGCAGCAAATAAACCTAACGCTTGCTTAACCATACCCGCTTCATATGTATTCCTTGGAGATTGATTATGTTCTGGAAAAGGTATAATCGATGCACATATACCTAAAATAGCAGCGGGGGAAATTTCTAAGTGAGTATGCTCTGCGCTAATATCTTCCTCGAACATTGCGATATACGCATTCTCCTCTTCTTCAGCATCTAGATATTCAATAACCCCTTTCTGAATTAAATCTGACCAGTTATATTTCCCCTGTTTCAACTTTTCTATATCTTCATTAGATACTAAAAGTTGATTATTTTTTAGAATAAATAATGGTCTAGTAGCCCGCCCCTCATCACAGTTTATTTGTATTTCCTTGGAATCATGATAATATCCAATATTCACATGTTGGCCTATTTCTCCCTTTCTTCTTTTTTCCCTTAATTGATTTATAAACGGATTATATTTCTGATGGATACCAACTAACTTTCCGTTCAAAAATATTTTGGCTTTTTCTCCTTTTACATTTTTTACTTCGTTAATTGGAATTACGCCAAGATCAAGAAGTATATTTTCAATAATTCGCTCATCAGCACCTACAGAAATAATTGATGCTAATCCTAAATTCTTTACTAATCCACAATTTGGACCTTCTGGAGTTTCAGCAGGACAAATTTTGCCCCATTGGGTAGGATGCAAATCTCTAGCTTCAAAATGAGGTTGACTACGGCTTAAAGGAGAAATAACTCTTCTTAAATGGCTTAAAGTGCCCACATGATTCGTTCTATTTAAAAGTTGGCTAACGCCCGCTTTTCCTCCAACCCAATTCCCTGTTGCGAGAGCATGTCTAATTCTTTCAGTGATTACATCGGCTCTTACTGCGGTTTTAATGTTTGGTGCTCTTCCGCGTACAGCAGTTCGTTCTAGTTGATACTTTATATCTTTAACAAGATTAAGAAAGGCTACTCTAAATAATGAAGTAAACAATTCACCCGCTAATTTTAAACGTTTATTAGCGTAGTGATCTTTATCATCAGGTTCTCTTAACCCCAATGCAAGTTCCATCACTTTTTGTGCCATTTGTCCGAGATAATATGCTTTCTTAATTCGGTCCTCTTCCAAATTTCCTATGTGGGGTAATAAGTATCTATCTAAGACTTGTAAGGCTCTTCTTATACGGTAATCTTTAGTTTGCCCTATTGCTACTCTTTTTCCGATATAGTCTAAAGCATTTTGTTGTGATTTCTCTGGATCTTTTAATACTTGAATCTCAGAGGCAACGTCTATCACTGGTATTAATTCTTTCTGAATTTCTTCGTTTTCAGATATTGCCTCGAATATTTCTTTATCAGAATGCAGCCCAAGGGCTCTCATTAAAATAGCAAGAGGGATTTTTCCGGGAACTGAAGGAAACGAAACCCTTAAATTACCATCTTTTTTGCGTTCAATAGTTACTGGAGCTCGAAATCCACTTCTTGTAGAAAACACTTTTGCTTGGTGAGTAGCACTTGAACTCCTACTTGCTTCTTCAGCTAAAATTCTATTCGGGGCTAGATCTTCTTGTGTAACAAGAACGCGTTCAGTACCATTTATAATAAAGTAACCACCAGGATCAAGAGGGTCTTCTCCACGGTTCACTAATTCTTGTTCCGATAAATTTTCGAGAGGACAACGACAACTTTTAAGCATAATTGGTATTTTTCCTATGTAAATATCTAATGTTTCCTCTGGTTCTTCCCGTTGTGTTCGTTCATCAATAGTTATTGGAGTCATTTCTAATGTAATATCTGCAGCGTAGCTTAATTCTCGAATACGAGCCTCAATTGGAGTTATATCCATTGTAGCCCCATCTGCTTCCCTCACTTTCGGTACTCCGACCTTAATTTTACCAAAATTAATTTTAAAGCCTGGAATATCTGGTACAACTTCACCGGACTCATCTACGATACTTTGCATTTCATGTTCGATAAAGTTATTATAAGAATCTAAATGCTGACGAACAAGACCTTTTTCGTCAAATAAACTTTTTAATACAACCCATTTATCATCATTACTTATTCTTTCAGAACTCAATATTTAAACAACCTTTTCTTTTTTAATCTTTAAACAAAAATAGGCTCTAAGCCTTTTCTTTTTTGACATATCTATAATAATTAATAGATTTTACTGTCGTATTAGAATCTCGTTGAATTCTAACGATATCGCCTTCCTTCGCTCCAATTGCGAGAGCTACTGGATCCTTATCTATCATTTGTGGTAAATCAGATACAGTAATTTGATATTTATTTAATAAATCGTTTACTTCTTCTTTTGTCATTAAATAATGTTTAGGTACTAATTCATGAAGTAATACATCAATCTTTCTTTTTTTTGTCAAAAAGACATTCCTCTTTTCTCAATACTATTATGAAAAAAATACTATATTTCTAAAAAATTTTTCGATTTATTCATATATTCTACTTAATTATCGATAAAAAAAAAAATAATTAGTTTGTTCTAACATAATTAAAAACCCAATAACCGCTTCTTTTACAAATAATATCAATAATATCTTCAGAATTTCTTCTTCGCAGGGACTGCAATATGAATTCAGCACCCATTTTTCTCTTTATTACAAATTGAAAAAAACCCTTGCTATTTAAGAAATAGGAGATATCATCAAATATCTTAAGAAACTCTACTCTTCCCGCACGCATAGGGGGATTCATGTATATGCCATCAAATCTGATTTTCTTACCCTTAAGAGGGTCAAAATAGTTTCCCTGGAGTACCCTCACACGCTTTAATTCATCTGATAGATTGGATTTTATATTCTCTCGAGTACACCAAACAGCTCTTTTATTAATATCGATAAAATAAACATTAGCTTGAGATAATTCATAAGCAATCACAATTCCTATGGGACCATAACCACATCCTAAATCAAGAAAATTTTCTCGATTTTTTGGAAAGACCATATTTTCTATTAAAATTTTCGTTCCTAAATCTAGCTTTTTAAAAGAAAAAACTCCAGGTGTTGCTCGAAAAATGTAAAGATGCTTCCTTAAACTTACTGGAATGGTATGAAGCTTAAATTTAGCATCAGGGAATTCTGAAAAATAATGGGACTCTTCTTTTTTCATATTACTTTGAAATTACGGTTTAATCTTAAATTCTTTCCAATTTGGATAAATTCCTCTTTCCATGAATATTTTACTTGAATTGGCTACAATTCCAGATTTGGCTTTGTATATCTTCATTGCATTAAGTTTCGCAGTTCCAAATCCAATCAATTCTTTCTTTAATGTCATGAAAGCAACCTGCATGTTTGAATCGATTCTAGCATCTATATAACATACTCCCGCAGCTGCTAAATCTGCCCCATGGCATAAAGCATCCACAGCAGAATCTCGTACATAAATTTTTGGGGCATGTTCCACCATTTTCTCCATAGGTGAAATCATACTTCTTAAATATTTTTCTTCCCCCTCTTCCATATAAATAGAATAGGCATCTTTTAAATTTTGGAGAGAAACGAGACTTTGATCCTCTTTAAATTTTCCTACTTTTGTTCTACGTAATTCCAACATATGTGCGCCAGAGCATAAAGCTTCTCCGATATCGAAACATAATTTTCGAATATAAGTACCCGCTTCACAACCTACTTTAAATAAAACGTGATTCTGCTCCATCTCTAAGACGTTTAGGTAATAAATCTCTCTAATTCGCAATTTTCGGATTACTGACGATTTAATTGGAGGGATTTGATAAATCTTACCTGTAAATGTTTTAAAAACTTTTTCAACCTTTTTTATTTTTTCAGAATTATGTAAGTTCATGACTCCAATGTATTCTTTTCCGGCACTTAATAACACAGACAAAACACGAGTTGCTCTCCCTAAAGCACATGGTAAAATTCCGGTTACTTTTGGATCTAAAGTTCCTCCATGGCCCGCATTTTCAATATTTAGGATTTTACGAACCCAAGAAACAACTTCATGGCTAGTAGGACCACTTGGTTTGTCAATATTAATCACTCCATAATCTAGCAACGCGTTAATATCTCTTTTATATGGATCACATCCATATTGATTGTCGGTTTTTTCTTGAGATTTGATCATTAATTGTTCTGGTTCATCTGATGGTAATTCAACGGCTTTAGGTTCCATCTTATTAAACATTCGGATTATATTCTATATAATATTAAATTAAGACAAGATTTAATGTTATTCAATTAGAAATTATTAACAATCGTAAAAAGTATTGCGGGCCATGTGGGAAATCCGCATTAATTCTGTTTGAATCAATGTATCGAACCCACGACCTTCAGGTTAAAAGCCTGCCGCGCTACCTGCCTGCGCTAATGGCCCTAGTATGGTTTATTGTTAATATTACTTCTTATCAAATCTAATTTATGAAATTGTAAAAGAATAAATCTATAATAATATTAAACTTTTTCCATTCAGATTAATTATCTACTTACTTGAAATGATTATCTCTCTAATTTAAATAAAATGTTGATATCCAAAACTATGTAGTTTTACTCTTTTATTATCTTTTAAAAGATATACATTCTCATCAGAGATAACCCTTCCGATTTTAATTAGAGTTCCCCCTTTCTCCCGGATTAAGTTTTTTGCAATCTCATAATTATTTGGATTTATAGTAAATAGATGTATAAATTCCTCACCACCATTAAAAATAAGCTCCTCTAAATTCGTTTTAAATTCTGCTGAATATTCTTTGGCTTCAGTTACGTATAATTCTTCATTAAAATTAATTTCAAAACCTTTATTTGGATTAGATTTTATAAGATCTAATAAAGATTTTGCTAATCCGTCAGATGAGTCAATACCCGCAGTTGCAATGTTGTTTTCTGCTAAAGTGTAACCCTCTTTTCCTATATCATCTGGTTCTAGTATACTTTTAATAGCGCGATTATACTTCAAGTAATCGTTAACATTACCCTTCCTTTTAAGAAGAATATTAAAACCTACTCCCGTTAATCCAAATTTACCAGTTGAAACCAATAAATCTCCCTTCCTCATACCAGACCTATAGATTATTTTCTCTTGGTCCTGAAATCCAAACACAGTGGGATTAATAATTATTTCCTTTGATTGATTAATATCTCCACCTAAATATTCAATATTCCATTTATGACTAGCATCTACAATCCCCTCGATTAATTGCCTAAAATCTTCAATAAGAAGGTTATTAGGTAGACCTAAAGAAACAATTATCGCAATTGGTTTAACTCCTTTAACTATGAGATCACTAATATTCATGATAACTGCTTTTCGACCAATATGAAAAAAACTCATTTGGGGTGGAACATCCGTTGTAGAAACCAACATATCAGAATTAAAAACCAATCTATTACATTTTCGATGATCGTCGAGTGAGAAAAAGAAAGAGTCATCTCGAATTAAATTTTTTCCTGTCTTCAGAGAGATTATTTCTTCAATCAAATCGATAAGCTTATTCTCACCAAAATGGGCAATATTTTTATTAGGATTCATAGAATAAAGGATTCTTATTAATAATTAACTATTAATCTTAATTACATTTAATGGAGGATTAAGTATTAATGGTTAACCACAAAATTAAAAATTAACCCCTTCTTTCATTAAAAATATTCACTGCCCTTGTAACTCAGCGGTAGAGTGATTGATTCGTAATCAATCAGTCGGGGGTTCAAGTCCCCCCAGGGGCTTTCAATTATACATCTTGAGTTATTACATACTTTTGAATCATTTGTAACGCTAACATTTTAAACGCATCATCAATATTCTCTCCAGTTTTAGCTGATGTTTCGATATAGGATAATTGTAACTGTAGAGCTAATTTCTCCCCGACTTCAGAAGTTACTTTTCGATCATTTGCTAAATCTATTTTATTTCCTACAAGAATTAATGAGATCCCTGGAGATGCCTTAATAACTTCATTATGCCAAATTTCTATATTTTCAAAGGAAGATTGATTAGTTACATCATATACTAATATACCAGCTTCCGCATTTGCTAAATAAGATTGTCTCACTCTTTTAAACTGAGCCTGTCCTGCTAAATCCCATATAACAAAACGAACTCGGCTATTTAAACCTTCAAAGTTGCATTCTTTTTTCATAATTGAGGTTCCTATTGTTGATTTATAATCACTTGCAAACGCATTTTCTACAAACCTATGGACCATGCTAGTTTTACCTACAGCGCCATCGCCTCCAAGGATTAATTTAAATGCATATTCTCCAGATTTTACATTTATTTTTTGCAGTTGTTCTATTTTTCTTTCAATGTGAGTTGCCATATTTTCTTTAGTTAACAAAGGAATAACAGGACTTACAGATCTTCCATCAAATATCCTCGCAATTTTTTCAGCAGCTAAATATGCATAAGGGAATACTGGATCTACTCCTGCAATAGCATCCAATACAGTCACAAAAACAGCTTCAGGACCCGCTTCGCAAAAAATTAAGCGATAATCTTCTGTATCAAAAGTGCCCGTACCAAAAGAGCCTGAACTAAATTCTTCAGTGATTCTTGTTAATACTGGCTCTACTAAGGCACTTACTCCCACAAGTATATCTTCATCTACTGACTTTTCAGAAGAACGCGTTAAAGAATCAATTATTAATCCATCTCTATTTACGATAAGTGCAGCTACCAAATCTTCACCAATACTTTGATTGTACCATTCCAATAACGCTTTCAATTTCTTAGTATCGACAGACAAAAGTTAATCAACTTTAAGATTTGATTTTTAGTATTGTAATATATAAATTATATATTTTAGTTAAAGATAAGGGAATAAAAATTTTATCTATTTAATTTATATCCTTTTATTTTCCTTTAAAGATCGCTTTCCTTTTTTCCAAAAACGCCGAAATCCCTTCTTTAAAATCTAAAGTTCCGGCACATTCCTTTATTTTTTCAGCTTCTTTTAGTAGATGAACAGTTAAATCATTAGTATAACACTCATTTAGCAAAATTTTGACATTCTTAAATGCTTTAATTGGCCCATGACTCAATTGGGAACCTATTAGTTTTATCTCTTCTAAAAATTTCTCATTCGAGGAAAAAATTGAAGAAACTAATCCAAAATTTAAAGCTTCTTCTGAATTTAATACTCTATTTAAATAAATCATTTCTGATGCTAAGGATAAGCCAACTATTTTTGGTAGGTAAAACGATGTGGATGAATCGGTGGATAATCCTATACCAGTAAATGCAGTACCAAATTTTGCACTATCAGTACACATTCTTAGATCACATGCACATATGTATCCTAAAGCTGCTCCGAAACAAGCGCCATTTACCGCAGCGATTGTAGGAATTTCTAAATCTCTCAAAGCGTGTATACCTTCATGTAACTTACTTGCCATTTTACTCATAAATTCTACAGGATCCTCAGCACTTCCAAATTCATTTATATCTCCTCCCACTGAGAAATTTTTTCCTTTTCCCGTTAATATTGCACATTTGATTGCCTTATCGTTGGAAATTTGTTCTAATGCACCACAAACCTCACCTACTAATTGATAACTAAATGCATTTAAACGCTCTGGTCTATTAAAAATAATTAGTGCTAAACTATTTTGCTTATCTGAAATCAATTCAATCGTTTCAAACTTCAACAAAAACTCATTACCTTAAAGGATTTAATTTATTAATTTAATCAACATAATAGAATTATTAAAATTTCTTATTTTTAGTCTTATATAATTAAAATTACAATTGAAGATTTCTCAACTCATATAATTCTCATTAAATTCAGTTGTAAATGGTAATTTATAAAAAGAAAATATAAATCATTTTATATATTAATTCATTTTATAATCAAAATTAATCATAAAATATTATATGCAGGGGTAGCCAAGCCAGGTCTACGGTGCTAGACACGTTTACTAAACGTTTAGTATAGCGCTAGAATGAGGCTCTAGTGACATAGGTCTTCGTGGGTTCAAAAATCAACGGTAATGTCTCTACCATGGTTGATATTCCCACCTCCTGCACTCTTATTTCTTTATAACAAAAGAAAATTATTCAATAATTATTAAGAAAAAGGAGACTAAAAGAAATCTGACAATTTTTGTTGCTTAATCCTGGGATTATTAGTTAAACTCTCAACATATTCCTCAATTAAACTCATACGTTGTTTTGTATATTCATCTAAATGAAATTCATCACATAATTTTACCGCTCTTGAAATGTATTTTTCGATTCCTCCTCTATTTACCGTTAAAATAACATTATTACCGCACTTTGGGCATTTTCCAGCATTGGAAAGAGGGGGTCTCCTAAACTTTTCATTGCATTTAACACATCTAAACTTCTGTACCGCAAATTTTCGTAAATTTCCAAGAATATCTGGATTGAAATGAGTAGATAAGATTTTTTCTGCTACCTTTTTAGCGTCAACCGCTTTAATAATTTTAGCAAGATGAAGTTGAGCGTCAATTTTATCATCCATAGATTCATAAGTTTTGTATGCCGTTGTGGTAGGACCTTCATTAATATTTCGTGTTGGAATATTAAAGCCTATATTTTCATATTGTTCCGTGGTACCTAGTCGTGATTTTATCAATTCCATCATACTCTCTACTTCTGATGGAATTGCGTATCTCTGAGTGGCCTCATAAAATTCTAAAGGATATTGATAGAGAGTATCGATATTGTGAGCTTCAACATCTATTTCGTTAGGGTCTAATATTGATGAAATTACTAGCGTGGCATCCATCCTTCCCCCAATTTTGCTTGGTAAATAATACCTTGAAAAATTTAAGAGAGGATCTAGGAGTAACATTATTCCATCTTCATCCCCATCGCAATTCCTCCGCTTTGCTGCATGCCAGTAGGGATGAGCGTAAATAGATCTCGCAGGACTAAACCCAATGATTCTCCCTATAATTCCTGCACTAGTATGAGGTGCTAACCCTACCACTAAATGTCCGATTAAATCCTCTTTACTATGTACATTATAAAAGCGGTCCATTTTATAAACTAGATCAAGTTCATCATCTAAGAAGTTAGCAAGTTTGATGAAATATTCTGCACAATCATCAGAGAGAAGCACATCCTGGACTTTTAACTCAGCAATCTGATTCTCTTTTACTAATTCATTTCCTTTATAATCATGGCTATATCCTAAATCTTTAAGTTGGGTAAGAGAAGTTCCTACTTCCTTGGGCTTAAAATGAGTTAAAGGGATATCTGTTGCATCATAGCGAGTTTCTGCGGTTTTATAGACCAATAATCCATTCTTTGCTCTTAAAATAGCTTTCTCGATCGGTTCTGGGACTTTAAATTGATTGGTTAGACCAATAATTCCTTTTAACTTATCGGGGAGGGTGATTTTTAGCCGTTCTAATGCAGAATTGACATAACCTTTAATATCAAATCTAGCTTCATTTGAAAAAGATAAATCACTTCCGCATTGAGTACATTTTATTTCATATTTTGGATACATTTTATTGCATTTTGAGCATATCTTTTGAAATTTAGTATGTGTCCTACATTTAGAACAGATATTTAAGGGAGTCACTTCTCCACATTTAGGACACTTTTTGCGACAGATATCAATTTTAATTTTCCCTATTTCTATAGCTTTTTCTACTAATCTTGAATTCCCAACCTTGTCACTAAGTGGAAACAATCCATGGACTCCCTTCATACTTTTGCGTTCGGATTTCTCAGGGCGCCCCATCCTTGTTCCCATATAATAAGGTGCTTTATTTCGAACTTCTATAGGAGATAATCTTAAGAAATTACTAAATATATCCAAATTTTCTTCTATTTCAACAGAGCTGCTATGCTCTAAATTAAAAATTGTACTAAAAATTTTTATCCTATCTGGACTAATAATAAGGCTTTCTTCCTTTACAGTATGAGATACAAAAGCTTTTTCTAAAATTTCCTTTATTTCGTGATTGTTTTTTAAAATAATATTATTCTCTTCTGCATTATATCCCTCCAATAATGCATTTCTTAAAATTTTTAATTCTCTACTAGTGATATTTCCCCAATAATCTGTATAATAAGGATGTAATGGAGTCTTATATTCAAATCCTATCTTTAAAGCGTCATTCTGCGATGGTATATTTTTAAACGGATCTTCAATATATCTGGAAATATCGGAGTCACATTTCTGTTGGGCTTTACTATTTTTTTCTAATTCTAAAACCCACCATTCTTCCACATAGCCCGATGGGACTAAAATATGGTTATTTTCAGCAAATTCTCCAAAACCAAAGAGAATATCTCCAAGATATAAGACTTTTTTAATTTCAGGAAATATTTTTTTTGCCAAACTAGCATTTGGGACTCTTAAAACATCACCATTTTTAAGTAAAACCACAGGGGGTTCTAGGGAACTGACTGGACACATGCTCGCACTTTTTCCCGGTCGTTCAATTCTAAGCTGAGTACCTATTGCAATAAAATCATCTAAAATTGCCATTGTTGCGGGATGGATTCCTGCTGCGGCTAAACCCGTATTTCGAGATCTGCCATACCGTATACGATGCCCTCCCACTTGAGACGGATGACTAAAAACAGGCCTTCCAGCAATGATGTCTGAAACGTACTTTGAATTTGGCGTTATTTTAAATTTATTCTTTTTTTGTTTAATTTCATTAGAATCATCAACTTTTTGAGCAATTTTTTTTAAATCTGCTAACCATTCCCAACCAGAGATATTCATAGATTCTGCGATCTTTAACAATTTTGGTGCTTTAAGAAGGATTCCATCATTTAATACCAAGCAAGCACCACCTCTTATATTATTAGTTTCTATGCGTGGTAAGTTTCTAAACGCAGAAACTTCTTCATCTTCAGTGGAATCTCCATTGATTTCTACTGGTAAATGCTCTACAGCAAATCTTATCTCATCATTAGATGAAGGATATTGTAAATGGACTCTTCTATCATATAATTTAACTTCTTCTACATAACGTCCAATTTCTGCTTCGGTTGCACGATACTTAGGTATTTGAGACTTATTTCTAACATAATCAGCAATTAGAATACATAATGCTGCTGTTGTTCCTCCTGCAGCCCTGATTGGACCTGCAAAGTATAAGGATAAATATTTGTTATTTTGTTGATCATTGCGGATTTGTATCTTCGAAATACCCTCAAGCGGAGCACTTACAACCCCCATAGTCTTTATAGCCAGCCCAACTCGTATTGCCCGTTCAACGCGCTCTTCTAGTGACTTCAAATTTCCAACTTTTTCATCAAGTATTGCTAAAACGACGTCAAAAACAATTTGATCGTCTGATTTTCCCTTAGATTTCAAATCTCTTATAAGATCAGCTACTCCTTCTGGTCCAACAAGTTTTTCAACCCTTCCTGCTAAATCCTTAGCTTGAGGAGATTCTACATAATCCTCAGGATCTAATCCTTTCTGACGAGCATATTCCGCAATTTCATAACATTTGTCTACCGCTTTTTGTAATTTTGTAAAATATTGCTTATTTTCCTCACTCATTTCAACCATTTGCTCATCAACACCTGAAATTAATAAAAAATAATGATATTATAGAAAATCTTATTATATTACTTTTATGACTTACTTAGAAAATAAATTAATTTATTAATCCCATAATTCTCTGTTCTTATTTTAATAGAGAGAGTTTTTAGATTTATAGAGAAATATACTAAAAAATTAGACTCTCTTAGAATATAAAACATGGTTTGTTTTTTGTTTAATAATAAATAATTAAATTTAATTCAAACAATAATAGTATAGTTCTTTTTGAGACGATACAAATTTGATTGATAATAAAGTTAACCAGAAGAAGCTAGTTGTTAACAAATTAACCTCTGCTGGAATAAATATTACACCTGAAACCTTAAATATAATAATGAGTTTGGAAAATCCATTGGAGATTCTCAATCTTATAATAAAGGAAACTAGTTTTATTCCCTCTTTTAATAGTTACCTAACCCTAAATATTCTCCAAAAAATATCAAATGAAGAAATACAAAAGACATTAAAACGCTTCGTCTCAAAAGAAATAATAATAGAAAATTTAAATTCTACTTCAGAAAAGCCAGAAAAAGCAGAATGGATTGTAAATGTAGAAAAATTTAGTATTGAACCTGAAAAGAAAGATATGATAAATTCTTCGAATATAGAAGGTATTAATAACTTTAAAGAGAAATCAAATTTGGCTCTCTTAGGACATGTTTCCGCTTCTTTACCTAAACCCTCAAAAGAGAAAAAAAAATCAAAAATTTATGATTCTGCTAAATCAACTCTTCATTTCAAACCCCTTGCAAAAGAATTTGACTTTTCATATGAGATATTAAAGGATCCTACTGGAAAGTTGTTTACTAGTGGAGATTATGATGACTTTTACGATCTAACCTTAGATAAATACAATAAGCTTAGGAATCTTATGAGAAAGAGACCCGAAATGAAAGCTGCGACAAATATAAGTAATATTTTTCGACTATCCAGAAATTTTGAGATATCAACTCTCGGTTTAGTTAACGATATATACCAAAGTAAAAATGGAAATTATATTATAACCTTAGAAGATATAACTGGCACTATTAATGTATTAATGAGAAATGTGTCTGAAAACGTTGATTATATCAAAACTATTGAACGAACTGTTAAGGATCAGTTGTTATATGTGGATGGAGTTTATAACCCTGGTGAACAAGGGAAAACTGGTATCATTTTTGCAAATACTATTTCAAAAATTGATATCCCTACTGATTATAAGCCAAACATTTCAGAAGAACCCGTATCAGCAGCATTAATTTCAGATTTACATATTGGTAGTAAAGAATTTGAAGAAAAATTATTTACTAAATTTCTTAATTTCATAAATGGAAAAATTAACAAAAAGAATTATAGAGAAATAGCCTCAAAAGTAAAATATATTATAATTAATGGGGACTTAGTTGATGGAATTGGTGTTTATCCCAATCAACAAGAGGATCTAACTATTTCAGATATATTCAAGCAATATAATTTCGCAGCAGAATTATTATCAAATATTCCTGAATATATTAAAATCTTTTATGTTGCAGGAAATCATGAACCGGTAAGAAATGCAATTCCAAGACCTGCAGTACCCAAGAAATATTCCCAAGAATTATTAAATCTTGGAGTTAAATGCTTAGGTAATCCTTCTTTAATTAGAACTCATAATGTTAATACTCTTATTTACCATGGAGAGAGCATGCATGATATGAATATGATAATTCATGGATTAGATAACAATAATCCTGTTGAAACAATGAAAGAACTTTTAATATGTAGGCATTTAGCTCCAGTTTATGGAGAAAAAACTCAAATTGCGCCAGTTGATAACGATTGGTTAGTTATTGATAAAATTCCTGATATTTTTCATACAGGTCATATTCATATTAATGGCATTGGGCGATATAGAAATGTATCTCTAATCAATTCCGGGTGTTTCCAAGCACAAACAGACTTTATGAGAAGTTTTGGGATATCACCAACACCGGGTATCACTCCTATTATTGAATTAGATACTTTAAATGTATTGCCCTTGGATTTTAAAAAAATTAATTCATGATTCAAATTAATATTCCAATTAAGAGATTAACATATGAAGTTTACAATTCCTCGAGATAACCTCTCTGAAATGGTTTTATATATCTGGAAAATAATTGAGTATCCTCAAATTTCTTTAGACGAATTATATTATAAAATTTCGTTCGATTTGTTTTTGTATCCTCCAAATGAAACGAAAAAGGTTATTGAGAGTGCAATTAAGGCAAATTATTTAATTAAAACCCCAGATAACAATATTAAATTATCAAATAACCTTGAAAAGCAATTAAAAACATGGAATCTAAATCAAAAAGATACCATCATAAGAAAAATACAGCAATTACAAAAACAGAACCAAGAAAGAACGGAATTTATTGAGGAAAATAAAAACCAATTCAATATATTATTAAAAGCATTGTTAGATAAGGGGACTATTAATAGAGCTGCAGGTATTTCTGATAGTGATTTGAAAATAACTGAATTTTCACCTCAAAAAGGCACACTTAAGGCAACCATAAAGGGTTCTAAAGAATTTCCTTATGATATTGAAATTGATCTTAATCAAAAAATGATTAAGCATAATTGTCATGATTTTGAAACGAAAAGGGCTCAAAACTATAAGTTTTGTAAACATTTAGCAAAATTATTTCTTATTCTAAGGAAAAGTGATGAGGGTTGGGCAAATCAAGCCCTTGAAAAGATTACTACAAATATTGAAGAGTGGACATTTACAACCTAAAGTAGTTTTTTAAACACATTATTCTTCACACGTACTTTATCTCCTTGAAGAAGGATTGGTTTGTAGTTGAGAAGATCATGTGTTTTAATGCGAGTGATCCGAGATAATACTCGCTCCATCAGCTCATTATCAACATCAAGCTTGATAATTTTGGTTCTTCCATAATGACCCATTGATTTAGTATTCGCATTTATTAATCCTGCTAATGCTAATTCATTAATATAATCACTTATTCTCCGATGAGTCAGCTGTTTCAAACCCGGTATTCTACTCGCCAGATCATTATGAACTTCATATATATCACCTGAAGTTATCACATTGTCAGCATTATATTTAGTTAATAAGTATACTGCGGTAAGGGTTAATTGTGCCTGTAATGGCATTGAAAATATATACTCTACAATATGATCTTTATCAATTTCTTTTTGAGCTTTATGAACATGTTGTTCTAAAACTTTTCTACTTTGATTTCTTTCTGCAGTTTCACCTGCTTTTCGTAAAAGTTGGAGAGCTTTTCGTGCGTCTCCATGTTCTCGTGCTGCTAAACCAGCACATAATTTAATCACACCCTCTTCTATTACGCCTTCATCGAATGCGATATTAGCACGAAGATATAAAATATCCGCTAATTCATTTGCATTGTAGGGATGGAATACAATCGGTTCTTCCTCATCCAGGGTTGATGTAACTCTTGAATCCAAGAATTGCATTAACTTTAGTTTATTTGAAATTCCAATTACACTAGTTCTACATAAATCTAAATTCTCATTTAATCTCGTTAAATTATAAAGGATTTCATTTCCTCCTTTCTTCTCAACTAGAATATCTATTTCATCCAGTACAAGAAAACATACGCTTTCTTTTATTGTTTGGTCAAACAATCCAAGTAACTTTTTTAATATGATATCTTTTGGTAATCCCGTTGGGGGTATCTTTTCTTTTCCAACAATTGTATTATATATGTGAGCGAGTATCCTGTATGGCGTTGAAACAATATTACAATTTATATATATCCACCAAGGAGGATTTGCAGTACAATGCTGAGCTATTTTTTGGGATAAATAACGAATTGTAGCTGTTTTTCCTGTTCCTGTCATCCCATAACACAAAAAATTTGGAGGTACATCACCATTTAAAGCACAAGCCGTAATTCCTGCAATCTTTTCAATTTCATTATCTCTATGGGGCAATTCGTTAGGAATAAAAGATGGTTCTAAAGCCTCACGATTTCTAAAGATTTTTGGTCCTTTCAGGTAATTTTTATAGAATTTGTCAATATTAAAACTATAATTATTATTATCTTGATTTGTCAACACAAAAAGACACCATAAGTAATTTTAATCCACTCGAAACACAATAATTTCGATTGCATACTTAATAAAGATTTTTATTAATCACAAAATTATTGGATATCTATTAAGACTTTAATATATTAGCTAATATTTCTTGAATTATATCAACATTAGCAGTAATATTTTATATTATTGTCGGAGCTTTAAAAGATAATTATTTAGGGAGCAATATTATTAATGGTTTACTATAGTAGAATATATTTACCAAAATTTAATTTAAATTAAAAACTAGATATTTTAAGTTTTCAGATAATAGGAATAAATTGTATGCCCTCAATTCTTAGAAATAGTGATATCGAGCATAAACATACATTTATAGCTAAAATATTAGCAATTTGTTTTGGTGTAATATTATTCATTCATTTCTTAATTATTTCATTTCTCTTCTCATGGGCAGATTGGGTTGCGACGTTAATATTTAGTATGCTATTTATAGTACCGGGCTATTTATCTAATGCTGGAATGGTACTTGTAGGAGGTGGAAAGCCAATAGATAAGGGTAAATATTGGAAAGATGGTAGAAGAATATTAGGGGACCATAAAACAATAGGGGGGTTTATTAAAGGACCATTGTACATAGGAATCCCTATAAGTCTAGGAATTTATTTATTATTTTTTGTGTTATGGCCTTTTATTCAATTGATTCCAATTGAAGGAAAAACACTTGGAATTTACGCGTTATATACAGAAATTTTTGATTATCAATACTATTTTATTGGAGGTACTTTTCCAATTGGGATTTTAATCATATTTATTAGAATTATCTTTTGTGCTTATGGTGCTGCTTTTGGAGATTTAGTAGGATCATTTTTAAAAAGAAGAGTTAATATCGAAAGTGGTGCTCCTTTTTGGATTGTAGATCAATTAGATTTTGCACTTGGTTCAATATTTTTTGCTTCAATTCCTGTTATGTTTCTTCCAGGTTTTTATTTTGCTCCAGATATTAATATAATAATTTTTTTAATGATTTTAACTCCATCTGTAAGTATAATAGCAAATACAATAGCATACATTATTGGCTTAAAAGATGTGCCTTGGTAAATCCTATATAATTACAAATTAAAAACTTCACATTTTATAATAATAGGAAAACCGTTATTTTCTTCACACTTCATATGATTTTCAAATATTCTATTAACTGCTTTTATGTAATTACCCTTACATCCAATAGCTATTCCTCTTTCAATAAAGGAAAGGAATCCTATAATAATCTCCCTTTTACCTGTTTCGACGTTTATCTCAATTCGTAAATCATGGATGTAGGGGTCTGGAAAGAATGCAAATAATAGTTTTATCAATGTATCTTCTTCTCGAATTATGACCACTTTTTTTTGTACAAATCTTTTACGCATATAAGGCAATTTTGATTTCGCTTCAAAATAGTTCTCATTATTAATGAAAAAAAATACAAAATTTTTTATAATAATCACATTTCGTGGATAAATCTCGGTTATTTTATGAAAAAAATGAAAAAGAAGTAGTTCTTCATTTGAAAATTTTCGTTTAATCCGAACTTTTTGATAAAAAAGTATATTATCTAAAAATGAATTCTGAATTGTACTTAACATGTCAATTAATTTTTGTATGACATTATAAAGTCCACCTAAATTATACTCTACTATTACAAAATATTTAATTTCCCTTAGAACCATTATTATTTAAAATAAATTTAATTAGGTTATTTATGAAAAACGCAGGTTTTGAATTTAAAGAACATACTGCAGATATAAGAGTAAAAAGCTGGGGAAGATCTTTAGAGGAGGCTTTTTCCCAAACGGCGTATAGTCTAATGACTACACTTTCTCCCGATCTGAAAAAGATTAGCCCTATAGTTAAAAAAAAGATTAAAATTATAGCTGAAGATATTGGAGCCTTATTATTTGATTTTCTTTCAGAATTTCTCTACATATTTGATGTTCAGGGTCTTATTTTTAGTAAAATTGATGTACTTTCAATAACAAAATCTAATAATAAGTATAAGTTAGTTGCTCAACTTCAGGGTGAAAACTTCAATTCGGAAAAGCATGATATCGGAACTGAAGTAAAAGCGATCACCTATTCTTTTATGAATATTGAGCAATCAGAAGATAGAGTTACGATAGATATTGTGTTTGATATATAGTTGAAATTTAGTAAAATATTCTCTTTTCTAACTACTATTATTCTAAAAAGAATCCATGTTTTTAGTTTGATTTAAATAGATTATTTATGATAATTCTATGATTGATGTTAAGTGAAGAACTAAAGTTTTTCAAACTAATCTAAAAAACACGGTAGGGGTAGATTTAAAATGCCTGGATCAGCTGGAGTCATTCCTAAAGCCTAATTTTTTTAACTAAAAATAGGCATTTATTTCTTTTTTTTTTATTTGTAAGAAAATACTAACCTTAGAAAAAGAGTGGAAAGAAATTATCCTTTTACCACACCAACGGGAACAAGTCTAACTACTTTTTCTATTATACCTAAATCATGAGATACTTGTACCACTTGATCAATATCCTTATAAGCTCCAGGAGCTTCTTCAGCTAAAACTTTTATCGAAGCTGCTTTTGCTAAAATCCCTTGATTTCCTAAATCTTGTTTAACTTGATTTCCCCAGTAACTTTTAATAGCTTTTGCCCTTGACATTACTCTGCCTGATCCGTGAGCGGTTGAACCGAAAGATAAATCCATTGCTTTCTGTTTTCCTACGCATAAATAAGAAGCAGATCCCATAGTGCCCGGAATTAATGCTGGTTGTCCTATACTTTTGTAATCTTGAGACAAATCAGGGTGGTTTGGTGGAAATGCTCTGGTGGCTCCTTTTCTATGTACGTTTAATTTCATTCTTTTTCCATCAACTTCGTGTTCTTCAATTTTAAGAATGTTATGACATACCCCATAAATTAAGTGCAAATCCAAATCGTCAACATCACGTTTAAACGCGCTTTCAAAAGTTTCTCTAAGCCAGTGAGTAATTAATTGTCGATTACAAAAACCAAAATTAGCTGCACTCGCCATTTGGCTCAAATAATTTTGAGCTTCTTTTGTATGGGCTGGAACTGATGCCAATTCCCTATCAGGAACTCTAACATTATACTTTTTCATTGCTTGCTCAATATTTCTAATAGAATCACTACATACTTGATGTCCAAGTGCTCTTGAACCGGTATGAATCATGACAGTTATTTGCTCTTTATCAATTATACCCAACTTTCTCGCGATATCCTCGTTATAAATTGTATCAACTTTTTGAATTTCGAGAAAATGGTTTCCACTTCCAAGAGAGCCTAGTTGTTTAAGAGCTCGTTGTTTAGCTTTTTGAGATACCAATTCAGCATTAGCATCCTTCAAATATCCATTCTCTTCGCAATGCGTTAAATCATCTGGAAGCGCATATCCATTTTCAAGGGCCCAATTTAACCCCTCATTAAGAACCTTATCTAATCCGGAATATGAAATGTTTAATTTCCCTTTGCTTCCTAAACCGGAGGGAATATTATTGAAAATATTATCTAAAAGCTCCGGAAGTACTGGACTAACATCTTTTAACGATAAATTAGTACGAAGAAGTCTAACTCCACAGTTAATATCATAACCTACTCCTCCAGGACTAACCATGCCCTCTTCCGCATCTGTTCCCGCAACACCTCCAATACAGAATCCATATCCTTGATGGGCATCAGAAAGTGCAATAGCATGCTTTTCAATGCCTGGAAGGCATGCAACATTACTAATTTGGTCTAAAGTTCTATCTTGCTTTATCAATTCTAAAATATATTCATTAGCATAAATATGAACGGGTACCTTCATCTGAAATTTTTCGATTTTCCCTTCAACCCGGGCCATCAACGTTTTTGGGGTGATCTCGTATACATTCTCTTCAATTTTTTTCACATTCATCCTAAACCAATAAGTGAATTAATTTTCATAAATTTTGTGATTATTTTTTTCCACTATTTTCTGTAATAGATCAATGTTCTACTAACTATTTGAAAATGAATAATACCAAGAAGATTATAAAATACCGAGACACTGAACATTTATATCCTGTTTTCAGTAGTTTGCCTTTTTTAAAGGTTTCTTTTTAAATCAAGTGAAATAGTGGAAGTTTTTAATGATAGTTCTAGAGTTTTTGGTATGCTAAAAACTGTTTATTGTGATAAGTGTGGTGCCGTTATGAAACAAAAAACATGTGAGGGGACCTTCGGAATCAACGCAAGCTTACTCATATGCCCAAAATGCTCTTATAAATATGAGACTGGATTGCGTTATAATCCATATATTCAGGATTATGTAAAATACTACAAATATATTTAATCCTTTAACTTTTTCCAAACTGTCAAATGATGGGGAAGAAGTTTATTTAATATCGATAAACTTTAACAAGCCTAAATCGTCCAAATCGTCAATCATGACCTGAATATCTCCCACCGGTTTACCAGCCTCCTCCGCAATGTCCGATATCGTGTGAAACCCGTCCGCTAAATGTGCTATCTTGTAGGAATCCTCATCCAAAAAACCCTGCGTAATCACCTGGGTGGGAAGACGCTTGTTAGTCCATTCCGGCTTTTGATCTTGAACCTGATGTAGATCCTCCTCCGTAAGGACGAGCCCTTTCTTTTCAAGTT
>RDOE01000027.1 GCA_011364975.1 Promethearchaeota archaeon
TGGTAAATATTTTGTTAGAACCTTTTCAATCAAATTGAATTCTAATTTATCAATAATTAAAAATAGTATTGATTGATTTAAAAGCATTAATTTAGGATTAAGTCTATGTACTTCGACTAGATTAAGTTTAAGAAATTGTTCAAATTGTTTAGAAAATAATGATAGGTTTTGAAAATCAAATATACTAAAATTTATAAAATAATCTAATATTTCATTATGCTTAATAAATGTTTCAGTCAAATTTATCCTCCATAAAATACGATAGATAGAACTTAATTTAAGATCTATTAAATGTAATACATTTTCTTTATAGATAGAATTTATCTCTTTTTCAATTTTGGAAGGTTTTTCAAATTCTTCTTTAAACGTATTAATATAATAGGCATTTAAGAGATTTTGATTATAAATATTAAGACTGATGTAGAAAATAAGAAAACCTGAATAATTCAAATTTCTAAGTAATTTTATAAGAGTATGTATAAAATTTATTCTATTTTTAATAAGATCCGTTTTTATTTCAAAACCCTGAAGAGTAATTTCACTCTCTTGAGTTTTTATTGAAACTAATCCCTCAATATGATTGATATTTGAATTAGGGGCAAAATTTTTTGTAATGGTCTTAAAAAATTGCCTTTTTAAGCTATGGGGGCCATAAAAGTAAATGAATTTATTTTCTTTTGTAAGTTTTTGGAAAATTAGATTAAATGAATTTAAAATTCTCTCTCTATCCTGATCTTCGAACTTAATCAAAAATACTTTTTTATACTTATCGGAGATATCTATTTGAAGCGAATAACTCTTTAATAACCTTTTCATCAATAAATCATTAAGAATAGTAATGTTCTTTGGTAAATTTCCTGCTCTAAAAATAGAAAAAGCAATGAATTTTTTACGTTTATTAATACTTTTATAAAAGATTAATCTATCTTCGATTATAAATGAAAATAAATTATATTTTCCTTTTCTTGACATTTCATTATAGATTTAAATGAAAATTATAAAAAGTAAACTTTTTCAAGATTTTATTCTAGGATTCTTCAGAATAAATCTATTTATGTGAAATAACATTAATTAAAATGTATTTAAATGCTTTTTTGTTAGAGAATATAACTCTTTAAAATTAACCAATTATGCTTGATATGATTCTAAATTTTATAAAGGAACAGAAACCAGAGATTATTGTTCAATCACCTTCAAGAATTAATTTAATAAATCCTCTAGATGGTGTTGAGGGTGATTTCTGGATGCCTTCTGTCGCAATTTATGGATTGAAAAATCCTTTATCAGTCTTCCTCTTTATAAAGAGTCGCAAAAGTGATAGTGTAATAAAATTTTTTTCAATTAAAAAAAAAAATAATTTTTTTGAAATTCAACTTGAAAAAGAAGAGCTTATCTCAAAGGATATTATAGAAGTCAAAAATGAACTTAATGACGATTTTAAATTATTTTATGGTAGTATTTATCGCTTCTATAAAACTTGCAGTACTTTTTGGGAAAGATTTATCAGAATGAATTTTGAAGTAGGAATCCTAACAACCATTCCACGACAAAGTGGCCTTGGTGGAAGTGCTTCTATGATAATCGCTATACTATACGGATTTGCTAACTATTTTAGATTATATAACGATTTATCATGTATAACTAAAGGGGAATTCCCAATTAATAAAGACATTATTGCAGAGATGGCAACTAAAGTTGAATATGACGATTTGAAAATTACCGCGGGTTATGGAGATCGCTACGTCATAACTAAAGGAGGCTTATTATTTTGTTCATATTTTGGGAAATTATTTCATAAACAGTTATCAATGGAACCTCTAGCAATTTGTGAAAGAATAGATAAGAGCTATAACATAAAAAATCTACCAATTATAATATGTTATTCCGGAATTTTACATGAAAGTGGAAATGTGCATGAAAAATTAAGGAAGATATATTTATCTAAAGACCCTAGAATCTTAAAGGGATATGAAAAACTAGCTGAAATTTCATGGAAATCTCGTTTCTGCTTAATGAGACATGATTGGAAACAATTGGGAACTCTATTTAAAGAAAATACAAAGATTATGAATGATATCATGAAATATGCTGGTTTTCAATATGGAATCGGCTTAGGGAATAACATTTTAATAAATTTAATTGAAGATCATCCTGATGTATATGCTGTTAAATTAACTGGCGCTGGAGGAGGAGGTTCGGTTTTTGCATTGGTTAAACCGAACAAAACTAATTTGGTTTTAAAATATTGGCAAAAAAAATTATTTGATATTACTAAAAATGATAAACTTTTCTTATCATTATTACCTAATTATCCTGTAAATATTAGAGAATCACTTGTGAATGCTCAATTTTTCAAAATAAAAATTGCTGATGGCGTGAAAATAATCTAGTTAATCAAAAATATCATTAAATTTTATGATTTATGGGGTGTTATTTTGAGTAAATATGACAGGTATAAAAAAAGCGCTGAGGGTTATATTTTTCCTCATAAACACTGTAAAAGATGTGGTCAAATGATTGAGGAAGCGTTTACTTATTGCTCTGATTGTTATAAAAAGATAAAAGAAAAGAAAAGAAGACGGATATCCTTCTTTAAAAGAAAGAATAAAGAAGAAAAAGAGTACTCCGAATAAAGAACTTTAGAGTTTAATCTTAATACAAATTTTAAACGTCCATTCGTTTTAAAATCCAATTTCGATCAAGTAATACTATAAATGGGCCCAACCTTGGACCAAACTTTTTACCTAATATAATTTTATATATTGCTTCGAACATTTTTTTAGGAGGATATGAAAGTTCTTCTTGAGCAATTTTAAAAATTATATTTTGAACATCATCTTCATTCACGTCTGGATTTATTTCTATATATTCTCTAAGCATTCTTATCCCCTTAATTTGTTCCTCATCTAGACTTTCAATTATCTTGTTATCTAATTCTTTTGGTATAGAGAAAATGGAAATCTTATTGGTAATGGACCTACGAATTTTCTCGTTTGGTTCATTTTCTAATATTTCTTTGATTTCATTAACCCAATTTAATGTTCTTTTTAATAATCCCCGGAAGTCTTCTAAACTAACAAATTTTTCAAATTGTTCATCATTTATTATTGATTTTACTTTTTCATATAACTTATCAATACTCAGAATATTTTGGAGTTGAGCAAGAAAAATTAACAATTTATATGATATACGAATTGGTTTTGATTCTCTTATCTTATCAACTTTAATTAACGGATACAAATATTTGAAGAAGAATAATTCATCATCATTTTCAGCATCTTCATTGGAGTAGTATATATTTTCCATTCTCTCTAAATAATCATAATATTGAGGTAATTCTTCTATTCTGAAAGAAATGTGTTTCATTGGATTTGTTCTTAGGATTAACATTCTATAAATTTCTGGGTCAGCAATTTCTAAATACTTGTTAGATGTAAAAACTATTCCTTTTGATGTTTTCATATCTTTATCTCCCAATCTCAGCCACTCATAAGGCAATTTAATAGGGCCTTCGAAATTGAATACTTCACGACAGATTTCAAGTCCAGTATCATACGCACCACCCTTAACACTATGATCCTTACCCGCAGGTTCACAAGTTGTTTTATAGATAGCCCATTTAGCAGGCCAGTCGACACGCCAATTTAATTTCAATCGTCCACTGTATATAGATAGATTTCCCTTGTATCCACATGCAGTACATTCGTAATATACCTCATCTTTTTCATTAAAATATTTTAAAACTCGATTAGGGGTTATTGTACCATCTAATTCCTTATGTTGTAATTTATTACAGTTTTCACACAATGCCATAACAGGCATCCAAGTTTTTTGCATCTCTAAAAATTCTTTTCTTCGAATTTCATCTAAAGTAGGTATAATATATTTTTTTAAAATTTCTTTGATCTTATTAGTATTTTCAAGAGCAATCTTTATCTTTTTTTGCATAACTTTTGTTTTGTATAAATCAAATGTCCAGATGATTTTACTCTTAATTCCAAATTCCTTAAAAGTAGAAATTAATTCATTACCAAAGTGTTTTGCATAATTCTCACATTGGCAATCATCGAATGGGCATGGAATCAATGCAAAAGGTTTTCCCAGATGTTCTTTTTGAAACTTTTTATTTATATATTCTGGAAACCTTTTCGCCGCATCAAAATCATCTAGAAATAGAAAAAAGTCTATTGATTTTCCTTTATCTATTAATATTCTTCTTAAGGCATCACAAATAATAATCTCTCGTAAAATACCAATGTGAATATGGCCTGAAGGAGTTTTACCTGTCGCTAATGTTATCTTCTTTAAGGACCTTCCTAAGATTTTGTCAACTGTCTCTTCTAGCCAATGATCAAGATATTCTTTATTCATTATATTTAACGAAAAATGCCAATTCCTTATCCTATTAAATAATAAAAGTTATTTATCATTTATTATTTTAAAAGTTAGTGAATTTGTATTGAGAATAGCCGTACTTAATAAGGACCGTTGTAAACCTGATAAATGCAGTCCATTTGGAGAAAAGCCTTGTATTAAATATTGCCCAAGGGTTCGAACGGGTGATAAAACTATAGTATTAAATCCTGATGGGAAAAGTGTTTTAATAACGGAAAGTTTATGTACTGGATGTGGCATTTGCATTAAAAAGTGTCCCTTTAATGCAATTAGTATTGTAAATTTACCAGATCCTTTGGAAAATCAAATTACCTATCGATATGGTGTTGACCAATTCTCATTATTCAGAATGGTCATTCCCAAGAAAGGAAAAGTAGTTGGCTTAATCGGACAAAATGGTATTGGAAAGAGTACTATGCTTAAAATTTTATCGGGAGAACTTGATATAAATCTTGGTCGCTTTGGTGAAGAACAACCCAGCGAAGAAGATATAATAAATTTCTTTAAAGGATCAGAGTTACAACAATATTTCATTGATTTATTTAAAAAAAAGATAAACATTATTCATAAACCTCAAAATATTACCCAAATTCCTAAATTCGTTTCAGGGAAAGTTGGAGAAATTCTCAATAAAAATGACATGAATAATGAATTGAACGATATATGTGATCAATTAAACTTAACTAATATTTTAGACAGAGAGATTTCAGTTCTTTCTGGAGGAGAACTTCAGAGAGTTGCTATAACTGCGGCATTTCTAAAAGATGGAGATGTCTATTTAATTGATGAACCAAGTTCTTATTTGGATGTAAGTGAAAGAATAAATATGGCAAAATTGATCAGATCACTTTGCGAGCGAGATAAAATAGTTATTGTTGTTGAACATGACTTAGCTATATTAGATTATTTAAGTGATTATGTTTCTTTATTTTATGGCGAACCTGGAGTATATGGTATTATTTCCCACCCACAAGGAGTAAGAGTTGGAATTAATATATACCTTAATGGTTATATAAAAGACGAAAATGTGAGAATAAGAAATGTTCCAGTTCAATTCCATGAACGTCCACCGATAGATTCTTATTTTAGTAAAGGAGATATTCTACTCGAATATGAGGATATGAAAAAAGATTTAGGAAATTTCCATTTAGAGGTTAATGGAAGTGAAATCCATGCGGGAGAAATTATTGGGATTCTAGGACCAAATGGAATAGGTAAGTCAACATTTATGAATTTACTAGCAGAGAATGTTCAGAAAAGGAATTCCGTAATAGCGGACGATCTTAATAATGAGAACCATAAAATTACGGTATCATTAAAACCTCAATATATTAAATTAACAGAACCAATATTAGTTTCTGAAGTTTTAAATAAAATAAAATTCGCCCCTCATCTTAGTGATTCTTATAAAAAGCGATTAATAAATAATTTGAATTTGGATATCATAAAGGAAAGAAAGATAATAGATTTAAGTGGTGGCGAGCTTCAAAGAGTTGCTATTGCTAAATGTTTGGCCACAGAAGCGGATATATATTTATTAGATGAACCTTCAGCATTTTTAGATGTAGAAATGAGATTACAAATGGCTCAATTATTAAGAAAATCGATAGAAGAACTCAAAAAAGCTGCTTTTGTAGTTGAGCATGATATTATTACTCAGGATTTTATTGCTGACTCAATCCTAATTTTTGAAGGAATACCTGGATTTAGAGGAAAAGCATTGTCTCCCTTAAATCTTAGGGACGGATTTAATAAATTCTTAAAGATGATGGACATTACTTTCAGAAGAGACAGTATTACAAAGAGACCTAGAGTAAATAAAATTGGTAGTAATAAAGATGATTATCAGAGAAGTATAAATGAATATTATTATGTGCCCAAATAATTATCATCTTTATTATTAATATTATTTTATACAATATTTACTGCATTATTTCCATTGCATACCTAATTTTTATTATAATCATTAATAATTTTAATTAAGAATTTAATAAAATAATTTAAAAACAATGTAATTCTAGTTTTCTGGGCCCTATTTTATTTGATATAATATATTTTTTTATTACTAGTTTTATTATTTTATTCCAGTCGAAATCTTACACTAATTCAGAAATTATTAATATAGAAATAAAAATAAAAAATCATTCTTTGATTTTCCATACTACTTGTGGTCTTCCTCTTTTGCCATTATTTCTGGTATGTTTTTCTATAAACTTTCTCTTCTGTAATTTTAATAAATTATCATATATAGTAGTTCTAGGTGTCGTAAGTTGTTTAACTAGCTCTCTTCTAGTCAAGGGACCCACTTCATACAGAGTTTTAATCAAATTATTCTGAATTGGTGTTAAGTTGTAATTTGATTCATATTCTTTTTCTAACATATTTCTACTAACCATAATTTATTCCTCCGCGTCATTTTCTGTCGAATTTATAATTTATCATTACTTCGACAATTTATCGACATTATTTATAAAGAAACTAAATATAGTCTTATAGTATTTATTAGTATCAGGTTTTATATAAAGATGCTTATTGATGCATTATTATCATAAATAAGCATAAATTTAAAAACGACAAAAATTTTGATAATATTGTATTAATAGTAAGAATCTTTCAATTATGACTGAAACAACAAGAACTACAGTCACACTAAGTAAAACTAGTATGAATCAAGTAGAAGAATTAGTAGGTGTATTTGGAAACACTCCTGCTTCTGTCATAAGTCGAATTGTTGAACATTTTTTTGATTACGGGCGATTTGATGATGTTCTGGACAAACTAAGGGTTAAAAAAAGAGAGATGTATCCCCCTAATGAAGCAATAATTAATAGGAAAATCACAAATTTATTCAAAGGAGCAAATAGAATTCCATTCAAGGACTTTATAGATTATTTGGAAGTAGATCCACATTTAATATTGAAGAATATTCATATATGGACTGAAAAATATAATATAAAAATAATTGAAAATATTGTAATTAAAGAATAAATATATTCCTTCTCAAATATTTAAACTAAATCAATTATTTCATATTTCGATGTTGTAAATAAACAGCGGTTCTTAAAAGAATCCCTCAAAAAAATTGTTAGTCTGACCCATGGTCCAATCGAGTAATGATGTGATTATCCCCACTATAATAAAGAAAATAAATAGAGCCAATCCAATTAGTAAGGCATATTCTACAAGATTCCCTCCTGATTCATCTAAAAAAAATCTTTTTAACTCGCTTTTAATTGTTTGCAAATATTTTCTTAGCTTTGTTCTTTTAAACATAATTTATTTATCAAGCATTTTAAATTTGAATAATAACTAAATAATTTAAACTAAACAATTTTTTGATAAATAAATCCTATTTTCTAAGAATTTCAATCATATCTTCCAAAGATTGATCATTAGCCTGCTCACGAGGGATATATAGTTTAAATTTATTATCATCCATTCTTCTAGGAATAATATGAAAATGAAAATGATCTATAACTTGACCAGCGGCTTTAAAATTGTTTTGAAGAATATTATATCCATCGATATCTAACTTATTATGAATTAAAGTAGCAACTTTTTTTACAGTCTGAATAATATTGGCTAAATCCTTTATAGGAATATCTTCTAGATGCATAAAATGTTTTTTTGGAATTACAATAGTATGTCCACTTGAAACAGGAAAAATATCTAAGAAAGCTACATTATAATCATCTTCGAATACAATTTTTGCTGGGATTTTTTTCTTAACAATTTGGCAAAAAATACAATTTTCTATACTCATTTTATTTTACCCCTCTAATACATCTGATTTCTGTAATATTATTTAATTTATTTTTTAAAAAATTTTCACTGACTAATAATTTTTGAATCTTATATATCTCTCTTATTTTAAAAATATTAAGGGGAAAAATGTTATACAAAGAAATCAAACTTTTATTAGATAGACGCATTGCGCCGAAAAGATTTTTGATAAATGGAGATATGTATGGTTTGCAGTATGGTCAAGCTGACAATGAAAAAGAAATAAAAAAAGTATTACTAACTATCGATTTGAATTTAGAGTCTATTCATTATGCAATTAAAAATAAAATTAATCTTATAATCTCATATAAGGGTTTAATCTCCAAACCAATTAATAAATTTAATAATATCCTAATTAAAAAACTTAATTTACTTTCAAATTACCCTATCTTAATTTTTATATTAAATTCTTCGATAATATCTGCACAAGGGGGGATTTCTGACACCATAATGGAACTATTGTATTTTCAATTAGAAAAGGTGCTTGAAATTAAAAATAATAGAGGAAATACCATACCAATAGGTAGAATTTGCTTACCCAAATCATATACAGAAAATTCAGTCCCAATGACAGTATTAAAATTATTGAAAAGAATTAAATCAAATATGTCACTTGAATCATTATCTTTTGTGGGCGAATTACAAACTGTTATAAAAAAAATCTGCATTGTTGGAAGTGAAATTAAAAATGTTAACTATTTAAAAGAAGCATCGAGAAATGGGTGCGATTGTTTAATTTCAAGTACAATAAATAGCGAATTAGCTAATTTAGCTAAGGAATTAAGAATAATTTTGATTAAGATACCTCTATACTCATCTTTAAATATTACTATGAAGAAATTCACTAATTTATTAAGTCTAGAATTTCCATATGATGAATTTCTTTTTTTTGAAATAAAAGAACCAACTAAAACTTATAACTAAATTAAAAAGTTTATCAAATCTATATTAAATCAAATGCAAAATTGTAATCATATATCAAATCCAAAAAACTGCTTTTTATTAAATTAAATTTAAATGGTTGAATTTTTACAATTTTTTTAGTTTTGTTAAAATTAAATTAGATATTTAATGAAGAAAAATGGTAATACTGGAATATAACGGTAAGAGTCCCAAAATCGATAATAATTGCTATGTATCACCGTTGGCTACATTAATAGGAGATGTTACTGTTCAAGAAAATGCTATTGTTTGGCCAGGAGCAATATTGAGAGGAGAAAATTCCCCCATTATGATTGGAGAATATTCTACAATATTTAATGGTGTAATGATGTTTACCAGGTCACAAAAAAGTTCAATACATATAGGTAGGTATTGTATTATAGAAACCGGTGTATCAATTTTAGGTTGTTTTATGGAAGATTATGTTCAAATAATGGAGGGGGCTCTTATTTATGAAGAAGTTTCAATCGGAGAAGGTTCTATTATATTAAATAATAGTCAAGTCCCTCCAGGATTTACAATCTCAGCGAGATCTGTATTAAAAGGAATACCAATTGAACCAATTAAAGAGCAAACACGGAATGATGTATTGAAACAAAAAGAGCGAGCAGAACACTATTCTCAATTGTTTATAAAAATAATTAATTATTTACCAAACGCTCAGAGTTACCTAATAACCCTACCAGACTTTTTAAAGTTATTGTTAAAACAAGATCAATAAAAAAAAATTATATTTTTATATTTAATTTATTTGTTAATTCTTTATATCTTGAACGGAGGGTAACTTCTGTCACTCCAACTATTTGAGCTATATCTTTCTGGGAAATCCTTTTATCTTTTTTTTTACAAATTAAATAAAGCGCACCAGCACATAAACCCTTTGGATCCTTACCACTTGTCGAAAATCTTGATGTAAAAGAATTAAGGGTTTCTATTGTTGATTTTTCAACTTCAATATCTAGTTTTAATTCTGCAATATATTTAGGAATTAGTGAAATGGGCTCTGTGGAGGGTACCTTTAAGTTTAATTCTCTCATAATGGTACGATAACATCTTCTTACGTTCTTAGCATCTATAGATGATTCATCTAAAATCTCTTGAAGGGTTCGTGGCACTTTTCGTTCTCTACAAGCGAAGTAAAGGCAAGCTGCGACCATACCATTAATGGATCTACCCCTTAATAACTTTTTTTTAAACGCCTGTATATATAACCTAATTGCTGCTTTCTTTACATGATCGGGTAAGTTTAAATTACTGGATATACGCTTTAATTCAGTAGTTGCAATGAGCATATTTCTTTTATCCCATGTTAAGCGTGAGTTCCATTTTGCGGCTCTTTTTAGATCTGGACTTTTAATATTTGCTTTATCCATAATAGTACTTAAGCCCATATCAGGTAATAAAATGGAAATTGGTGATCCAGTCCCTTCTCTTTGCTCTTTTTCCTGTTTAGTGAATGCACGCTTCCCACTATGAGATATGTCTAAAAATCTCTCACTTATAACTAATCCACATTGACTACAAACAATTTCTCCTTTTTCTTGAATTATTATCGTCTTACCATTACATTCTGGGCATGAACTTGAAATATCTTTAATTTCTATATCTAAAACCATAATAAAAACCTAATTTTATTAAAATTATTATATATTATTATAAAACCTACTACTTTTTCCCCGTGTATTTCAAAGAAAGTAAGTTTCTATTAAAAACTTTAATTATTTGTGACTGAAACTGTAATCTTCTTTTAATGCAAACTAGTTACATATAAACTAAATATATAAATCTTTTGATTGAAATATTTATTTGACCTGATTTTTCACATCTCCAAAGGCATATTAGTTTTAAATCCAACAATTAGATTAAAAACGCCATGAAATTGAAAGTTTGATAAAAATTTACGATAAAGCTTATATCTATTCAAGAAATAAGAATTAGAAATCATAAATTGAATAATTCTTATTGGAGATATAAACGCTATGAGTAAATAATATTATTTTTCATGTGGATTTAGATGATATTGATAATTAATTATTTGATTTATCATGTACGAATTGGTATCCTTGAAACAGAAAAAGTTGGAAATAAAATGATAAAGTTTGTTTCATATAAAAATGAACTTAATTCCTTGAATCCCTTAAACAATCTCAAAGAATTTTTTCACATTCTTCATTGACTATTTTTATAGTACTATTAAAATCTTGCCACCAATCTTGACCTTGTTGAGCAACTAACATCGCATCCCTTTTATTGGTATCTAAGCACCTAATCTCATCTTTTTGAGCCTTAACCTTCTCTTTCCATATCTGACTAAATATGTTTTGTAGATTTACCTTAACTTTCTTTAATAATTCTTCATAAGTCACCGACACGTCTTCTTTTTTCTGTAATTTTTGGAGTTGGTCAAACTTCACTTTCTCTTTAGCTCGATTTAAATCACCACAATTAATTTTAACGGAAAAAGGATTTTCTTTTCCATATTTACAATACTTTTGAATTTCACATGTAGAGCAATAACTTTCAAAACTAATCAAATAATCTTCCAATCCAATTATTGAATAATTTAAAACTTCAGGCATATAAATTTTCTAATTAAACCTTTATAAAAAGGATCCTCCTTTATTTATAATGAACTTTAAATTAGAATCTTTTCGTTATTTAGATATTAATATTGCTTATCTTATAATAAACGAAAAATTAGAAAAGCGTTTTTATATCAGATTTTAAAGATTAAATCTTATTTCAAAAAATTTTTTAATCATTTATTATTAAAATATTAAACGTAAAGTGTTTTAAGAATGGGAATGACGCTTGGGAGAGCAAATTCCTCATTACGAGGTATCTCTCCAATGGCTTAGCCTGGTATAGCGCACGGCTGATAACCGTGAGGTCGGGGGTTCGAAGCCCCCCTTTCCCATAATATTCCATAACTTAATATTCAAATTTTTACTAATTTTGAGATAGATATTATTTTTACCAAAAATATAAAAATTTCAGATTTAGAAAATAACAAATCACTCCAATAATTTTTTAATTTATTAAATGAAAACTATAATTATCTCGGGAACTCCTGGAACTGGAAAAACTAGTGTTTCAAAATTAATTTTAAAAGCATTAAATGCCAAACTAATAACACTTAATGAACTAGTCATCAAAGAAGGGTTAATTCTCGGTTATGATGAAATAAGAGAGACTTCAATTATCAATAAGAGAAAAATACTTAGGCGAATCAAAAGTTTAATTAGCCAATATAAAAAAGATACTATAAAATATCTCATAATTGAAAGCCATTTTTCTGATATAATTCCAAATAGATATATAGATTATGCAATAGTATTAAGATGTGACCCCGATGAATTATTTAAGAGGTTAGAAAAAAGAGGCTATAGAAAGGAAAAAATAATAGAAAATGTTCAGTCTGAAATTTTAGGTAACTGCGCAAACTATATTATTAACAAAGGATTAAAAAAGCCAGTTTTGGAAATTGACACATCATGTAAAAAAGTTGAAGATATTGCTAAAATCGTTGTAGATTTGATTGTTTTAAGAATTGATAGTAGAGGATATGAGATAGGAAAAATTGATTGGCTCGAGAAACTATATTATAAAAATCGGTTAAAAGAATATTTTGATTAGATAAATTATCAATGTGATGATTAGATGATTTTTGAGTTATCTGATGTTGATGCGTTAGGGCGAATTGGTTATATTAAGATAAATAATAAGGAAATTATAACCCCCAATCTCTTTCCAGTCATACATCCTTCTAAAAATGTTGTAACCACAAACGAGTTAAAGAGTATCGGTGCCCAAGGAGTTTTTACTAATGCTTATATCATATATAATAATGAAAGTATAAGAACAGAGGTTTTAAGAAAAGGAATTCATAAATTTTTAAACTATGATGGGGTAGTTGCCACCGATAGTGGCGCTTTTCAGCAATATATGTATAATGATAATAGCATTAATATTAATGCCGAAACAATTGAAAAATTCCAAGAGGCTATCGGATCTGATTTTCCGGTAATTTTGGATGTCCCTCTGCAATTAAATGATCCCTATGAGGTTGCGCGTGTTAAATTAAATAATACGCTCAATAGAGCTAAAGAAAATGTTCTACGAAGAACTAGACCCGAATCAAATTGGTTTGGTCCAATTCATGGTGGTAAGTATTCAGATCTTTTAGAGGAATGTTGTCGAGAGATGAATAAAATGAATTTTGCTGTTTATGCAATCGGTGGTTTAGTTAAAGCATTTATGGATTATCGGTTTGATTTAACAACCAAGATATTAATAACAGCGAAGAAAATATTAAATCCTAATAAACCGATCCATATGTTTGGATTAGGATTACCACAATATTTTGCTCTAGCAATCGCATGTGGATGTGATTTAATGGATTCCGCGGCGTATATCTTATATGCAAAAGAAGATCGATACTTTACTTTATCTTCTGGAACAAAAAATCTTCAGGAATTAGAGGAATTTCCTTGCCATTGCCCAGTGTGTACTGCTTATACTCCTAAAGAATTAAGAGAAAGCAAGGAAAATGTAAAGATCAATTTACTTTCAAAGCATAATTTGTATATCTCTTTTTCAGAATTAAGGACCATAAGACAAGCGATAAGGGAAGGAAATTTGTGGGAATTATTAGAGCTACGTATTAGAAATCACCCTAAATTAGTAAAGGCTTTTCAAAATTTAAAAAAAAACATTTCCTTTATAGAAATTTTTGAAAAAACATACAAGAATCATGGCAGACTTTATTCTAGTACTGAAAGTATTTTAAGACCTGATTTTTATAGATATAGAAAAAAGTTAATTAATTATTATCGCCCACCTAAACATGTTAAATTAATGATTATATTACCAGAATTAGATATTAAAGGAGAAAAATCTCCGAGTGTCAATAGTTGGATTACTAAAATTAACAATGAGGTGTCTCTTCATCGAGGTGAACTTCATATTTATTACTTTTCAGCTATCTATGGTATTATCCCAGAAGAATTAGTTGATTCATTTCCGTTAGGTCAATATGAAACAATATATCCCTTAACTCCGGTTAATTCAATTTATAATAATGCTTTAAGAACTACTGAAGCATTTTTAGTAAAATCTTTAAAAAATTACGAAAGATGCTATACTTTAATCCCTAAAACCTTTTATAATGAATTTAATGATGAATGTCATTTTCCTAAAATCCATCCAATCAATAAGCTAATTAACATTTTTAATAAAATTAAGCTGTCAGAGTTTGCAGTTTTTGATAATATTGATGATTTGATTAAAGATCTTAAACTCCTCTAATAAAATGAACGTTTTAGATACTATCACTGCTTATGGAAACCCATTGGTAAGATGTATCCACAAGACAACAATAGAATTAACAAAGGATAATTTTTTGACAGAAAAAGGAACTTGTATTCTAGGGATAAATGCTTCCAAAGCTTGCTCAGATCTTAATAAATCATTAAAGGAAAAAATAAAACTCGGGGTAGCAATAAAAATCACTCTTAAAGCTGACGACGTGAAAGAAACTTTTATCGGATATGGAAATAAAAGATTAACATTAAAAAGTAAAAAAGATATTGTTTTTAGAAAAAGTAATTACATCTGTGATAGAACGGTCCTGATAAATTGTACCAAAGCGTCACGTGATCTCAATAGAGCATTAATTGAAAAATTATTTGACCATAACAAAAAACTAATCGTGATTTTCCAAGAACTAAAAGACGTTGGAAGAACAAATGAGAGATAAATCGAGTTATATAAAAATCGAAAAAATTTGGGCTCATAAACTACTCCAAGTTTTAAAGAAAGAATTTCGAAATAAGATTGAATTAGATAGAAAAAGAAAAGTATTATATGAAAATAATTATGTTTTATTTCCAATTCATCATAATGCATTAAAAAATAAACAGTTTAAACAAATTTTAAATAAACAATTTGAATGGCAGGTCGTACTTAGGAAATCTGTCCTAAGTATTCAAAGTAAGACCAGATCTTTAAATAATACTTTTTCTACTGAATTACCTAAAAAACTCAAGAAATTGGTCCCTCGGTCTTATGACATTATCGGAGATATTGCGATATTGGAATTTGAACAAAGTGATGCCCTCTCTAAGGAAAAATATGATAAATTAAAAAAACAAATAGCTGAAAAATTAATGAATATAAATAAAACAATAATTAAAGTATTCGAAAAAAAAAGTGAGGTTAAAGGGCTTTATCGCTTAAGAGATCTTAAAATTTTATCTGGTGAAGACAATTCCGAAACCATTCATAAGGAAAATAAATGCCAATTTAAATTGGATATAAAAAAAGTGTATTTCTCCCCACGACTAGTCCTTGAAAGAAAAAGAATTTCTATGTTGGATTATAAAGAAGGTGAGAAAATCATTGACTTATTCGCAGGTGTTGGTCCATTTTCTATTCAAATTGCTAAGCATCATAATGTTGTTGTTAACGCTTTCGATGTTAATCCTGATGCTTTTTATTACTTATTAGAAAATCTTGAAATGAATAAAATTAAGGGAAAAATCAGCGCTTATTTGCTTAATGTTTTAGACCTCCTGAATCCTTTAAATGAAATAGGATTAACTCTTAAAAGTAAAGCGGAAAGGATTATAATGAATTTACCTGAAAATGCTTTAGATTACATTAGAGTTGCATGTTTTTTAATGCAAGATTCGGGTGGTATCATTCATATTTACCAATTTTCTGAGAAACCTAACTCCATTAAAAAAAGTATCCAAAAAGTAGATTTAGAATTAACTAAGAATGGATGGCTAATTGAGAAAGTAATAAATGCAAAAGTGGTTAAACCCTTTTCTCCAAAAGCAGATTTAACAATACTCGATTTAAAAATAAAGAAAATGCAGAACTTAATTGCTTTTTAGTATTAAAGAACATCCTGCTTAAGATTTTATCCTTTTAATCACCTGATAAAGAGAAGAATATTGAACCAAACATTTAATCTATATGAAAATGGATCTGGCAGGATTTGAACCTGCGATCTTCGGATTAGAAGTCCGACGCCATATCCATGCTTGGCTACAGATCCATCTTTAGGATGAGTAATAATAAGAATTTACATTTTCTAAAAAATTTTTGCTTAATTGCCAAAAAATGACCACAAATTAATAATTCGTTAATACCATTTTTTTTTAATTTTATCTTCTTATAATTTATTGTATTTAGAAAAAATCTAGTATCTTTCTAAATTCAATTTATCGTTTGAGAGGTAAAGCAGTGCTAAAAAAAAAGATTTTCATCCATCAAAACATACCTTATGCGTTTAATTGGAACATAAGTCACCATAAAGCTAAACTCTCTCAATTAAGCCTCCGAAGGGAGCAATTTCTAAAACTTGGCACGTATTTTAAAAGAATTTATCAAGGACAAATACCAAATAATCTTTTTAACACTAGAGAATATCATAGGATCTCACAATTTAAGATAAAAGGAATGAAACTTAGTTTTCTTTCAAGTTTTGGTAAAAAATTAATTCGAGAAGAAAAAATTATATATTTAGATTCAACATCAGCTTTACCTAGATACGCCCAAACTGTTTTTCAAAGTTTCAAGAATAGTGAAATTGGAAGATTGCCTGGGCACGATCCTATCCTTAAATATATTTTAATTAAGGATAAAAATTCCTTAGCAATTGAAATTCCAATTTGGAAGAAGTTTTATAATACCTACCTGACAGGACATATTGATCTTATCCAAATTCAAGATAATATAATTAAAGTAATTGATTATAAACCCGAAGGGAATTTCATTTATTCTTTACCTCAAGTTGCCACTTATGGCCTTTTAGTGAAATCTAAATTTAATTTAGATGAAGTCAAATGTATTTCATTTAATAAAAAAGAAGCATGGGAATTTGATCCTTCAATTCTTTTAAATGAAGTGAGAGAATATTTATTAGCTCAAGGAAATCATGAAAGAATCTGGGAAAATTATATCAATCGTAATTATTCTACTTAAAGCTTTTCTTATTTGAGTTATCTTCTTTTTTCTCTTCTTTTGTAATAATATGCTTTTTTAGGATGAAAAAGCTTAAGACTAAAGCTATGATCTCAACAAAAATACCCACAAATGAGATGATAGTTCCATTTAAGTCCAAAAATCTTAAATATATAGCACATAATAATCCCGAAGATGCAAGTAAAAAAACAATTACTCCGTTAACTATCTGAGAAAATGAATCCTTAATATAACCGAGCTCTTTTTTAATCCACGACATAATTTATAGCATTAAAAATAATGAAATTTGATTTTAAGTATTGTAAATTAAAAAAAACACAATAATTTTAATAGTTTTGTGATTGAAAAGTTTGGAATTTAGCTATTTCGACGCTTTTGTTTGAACTTAATATATAAAGCCTTATTTAATAATTTCCCAATTTTATTTACGGTCTGTTTACCTATTTCATATCGTTCCCCATCAAGAATTTTCTCAAAATCATTTTGATTTAATTTAGGTCCTAATCTTCCCTGTAATACAGAAAAAAATGTTTCTAATATTTCTTCTTTTATGGATTGTTCCTCGGGAAAATTCATCTCAGGTACATATAACCGAATTTTTTCTATTGAAAAAAGAAAAAATTCACATATTTTATTATAAGGTCCACCTTCAAGTTCGCTATGAATTTTTATATTCTCTGTAGCAATTTTAGTATCTTTTTCTTGCCAATAAAATTGGTTAGGATTTATACCAGGGCGAGTTATTCCAATTAATGCTGAAGTAATCCTACGTTCGATCCAGTTAAACGTATTTTCTTCATGTTTTTCCCGTATTTCGACTTTCTTTTCGGCTTCTAATTTTTTGTGTGTTTCCTCAATACTCTTTACTTTTAAGATTTCTGCTTCATCATAATGTTCAAACCTTTTAATGATATCATAAGCAAGGCAATAAGAAATAGGTGATATCAAATCTGCTTTTAATTTTAATGGTATTATATCTTCATAAATATAGCTTATATTATTTCTTAGCTTTACTATGCTGCTATTTAAAGAATCATTTGTCAATCTTGATAAAATAAAGCCGTTCACAAGGAAAACTTGATTATTTGCATTAAGAACAACAACCAATTCATTTTGTCTTTTTATTACTCGATTAATGCATAATTCTTCTAATTTAATCCAACTCCAATCTTCCTTATCAATATTTTTTTCAGTTCTTTTTAAAGCAGTAAGGAACAATGTTTTATCATTTGAAACCTTAGCGAATAACTCGATAATTCTACTTAATTGCCTTATAATTTTGGAAAGAATATAATAAAAAATATCAAGAGCAATGTTATTTAATATATTTTCAAAATTAATTAGGGTAATAATTTGTAAATAATTTTTTAATTTTAAATCATGAAAAAATATTTTTTCTATTATTTGTTTCTTTCGAACAAATTCTCTTAAATCATTTATCGAAATATTCAATTCCTTTTCTAAAATTCTCCAAACTTGTTGAAAATCTGCTTCATCTCGATGAATTAATTTAAAGAGATCGAAATCTGACATATCTTTTGAGGTGCTAATAATGTCCAAATAGGGTTGTTTTAAACTACATAGAAACTTTTTAGCTAAATATACTGGATTTTTTTTAAGATCATTTAGCAATATTAGATCTTGAACCTTAATATTGTATCTAATCATATTTTTCTTTATAGTATCAAGTATATTCTCGTCTATATCTATTAGATGGAGTATATCTTTTATTCCCCGCCTATTAATCAAAAATATAATTTCATCAAAGCTGGAATCGTTAAGACTCTGTAAAAAATAAATTAGATCATTGGGGGATTTTTTAAGCTTACTGATTAATTCTTTTTTCAAATCAAATAATACTTTCCCTTCAAAATCTTCAAAACTTTCTTTTTCTTTTAAAGCTTCTTCGATTAGGGATAATATTCTTTTTTTATAATTATTCCCTTCAATATAAGACTTAAGGCCATAAAGTGAGATAGGATATTTATTTAACTCATAATCTAATATTTTTCTTTTAATCATTCTTAATGACATAGTCTGAGTTTGAAGTTCTTTATAAGATTTAAACTCAAAATTAGTTTGAATCTTATTAATAAGACGATTTAATATTGATAATTCAAGAAATTTATCTTCCTTTTCTTCACGTTCTAATTTCTTTTCAATGTCAATCGACAAATCCTTTAACCCCGAACTCTCTTCTAAAATATCTAGTTTAATATCTTCAGTAAATCCTATTAGGTCTCCAATAAAATCATAGAAATAGAAAGATGGGTATCTTAAGATAATACTTAATAATTCCTGTTCGATTTTTTGCTCAATGTCAGTGAGCTCTTTTACCCTTTGAATGCCTTGATAATCATTTTCTCCTTCCTTTATTAATAAGTTTAAAAAAAGATTTTCAATCTCTATTACTTTGTTTAATAGATTAATCTCTAAATTAAATGAATCTTTTAAAGTTAATTCGAGTTCATTCATTAAAGTTCCTTTTTCGTGCAGTTCAGTTTCCAACGTTGTTTGATCTGAAAATTTCTCAGTGTCTATTTGAAATTTAACCTTTATCCCCATATAATTATATAAATGCACTGCCGCAGTTCCAATTAAAAGATTATTTATTGAGGGATCATTTTGTATCAACTCGAATATCATTTTTTTATCTGCTTCTCTTTTAAGATGTGAAATTATTAAATCTATTGTTTGAAAATACCTAGAAGTACTTTCAGCGGCAATAGTTCTCCTTCTAATACCACTTATTTTCCTTTTCTTAACCAATCGCGATAAACCTCTTTAAAATTATCTGAAATCTCAAACATACATTTTTTATGCCAATATTTAAATTTAAAAACATGAAATAAATCCGCATTAAACAAATCTTTTTCCTCTTCTGTAAATGCATGCCTTAGAATTAAAGAAACAGGCTTTGGAATTAATTTTGAAAAATATTTTAATTCATACTCTCTTATAAAATTATAAAAATGATTCTGTTGAGATATTCTTATGAAATCAATTGGAAATAAATCCTCATTTTTTTCGTTGAATAACGCAATTTCTTCTTCGATAATATTTTGAACGTATTTAGGAAATTCATACTTTATATCAATACTGTATTCATATTTTTTATAAAAGTCTAATAACACCTCCTTTTTTCCCTCATCATTAACTTTAGCTATATATTTATCTAAAAAATTGCAGAAATTTTCGGATTTAACCTCTAATGCTTCTCTCTCCTCAAGATATTTTATCAATGAAGAAATATTCTCAGTTAAATTCCACGTCATTTTCTGTTCTATTTTAAAAAATTGCTTCGAATAATCCATAAACCAATCTAAAATATATTGTTTCCATTCTAAATTTATACCTCCAAACCGTTTTTCTAAAAATCGATGAAATTTATTAATAAACATGAGTGGATCGACAATTTCATTTTCTGGTTCATCTTTAAGGAATCTGTTTATGGTAGAATATCTTAAAACATAATTTAACAAGAAATTTAACTCAGTCGAAAAAGTTGTAAACTTCTTTAGATGATCTTTAATAGTGTCTGCATCTTTTTCCATCTGAATTTCAGCAAAACTTATTAGATCACTTATTGTAAGTTCAATATTTTCAAAGAATTGATTTAAACTACTAATTACCATCTTTTTAAATTCTTTGGTTATTAACTCTTCATTAAAATTTCTTGTTTCAGAAGTTAAAATTGGATTTATTTCAATTTGATTTAATAAGAAATCCTCAAACTTTTCTAATATTTTATTTCCTAATATTTTTGAAGGTTTTTGTTCAAAATTGAACTTCTTTCTTATAATTGTAAGGAAATTTTCGGTTAAAGTTGTTAATCTTCTTCGTGTAAAATACTTTGGAAGTGCTTCATTCAAAAGATTTAAGCTAACTTTGTTAATTTCAAAAAAGTAGTTAAATGCAGAGTTCAAGTCATTAGCTCTTAGCTTCTTCTTAGTATCAATTGATAAGTTTAAAGAGTATGCTATTAATTCCGAAATTTCTTCATAAATTTCATTAGAATTTATTAACTTATTTTTAAAAAAAACTATATATTTTTCTATTAGGTTTTTTAATTCATCAACTTCACCAGTTACAATAAACTCATTAGATATTTTTTCTATATCATCAAAATATTTACTCAAATCCTCTAAATAGCCTTTAATGTATCTAATAACCTCATTAACGGATACTGTTTCATTAATTCTAGTAAGTCCAATTTCAATATATTTTATTAAAAACAACATCAATTTCTCTTGAATTTCATCTATCGTTCCAGTATTGGCGAGTTTTAATAGATCAGTGCCGAGTTTTAAGGTTTTATCAACTATAAAAATAGAACTAGGTTTTGAAATTAAATATTTTAAATGCTCTATTTTAGTAGAGCCTTCAAATTGAGTATTAATTGACTTGAAATCATGATTTGAAAAGATAATTTCAATAGGTCGCCTGCTCCACAAATATTTCACATCGCTTTTTATTGCGCCATAAGTTTTTAGCATTTTTTCTTCAGTAGGTAAGGAATAATTTAATCCGATCAACTTTTTATTCCATTTATCTTCTATTAGGTCTGCGAACAACTTTTTACTAAATCTTTTCGCAAATTTATTTAAGATACTAACTTTATTAGTTTTACTTAAATCAGGATGTTCTGCGAATTCTTCAACTTCATAGAATAATTCACAGACTTTATCTACAGAATCTTTGGATTTATGAGTATCTAAATATCCTGTTTCAGGTTTTAATGCTAATAAAAGACCCTCACAATCTTTAAAATTTCCCGGTATAAGGATCATTGATTTAGGATAAATAGATATAGAAGTATCTTTCTCATCTAAATTAGATAATTCAAATTCTATAGAAAATACTTCTGATCCTGTATAATCTCTTAACATTGCATTATACATTCTAAGAAATCGTATTACATCTTCTGACAAATTATTTAATCTTTCTATTGTTAGTTTCCCAGGCCCTAAAACGTTTCCAACTATAATATCATTAGGGCTTGAATAACCAAATATTAAAGAAAATTGATAGTTAATAGATTCTCTTGTTGTTATCATTCTTTATTTCCCTTAGATACTAATCTTATAAACAATAAAAATTATCTATTTTAATTTTTAGTAATTTGATAATAGAATTAGTGCTATATTTAAGAAAGCTAAGAATAAGTTAATAATATCCAATAAATTAGATTTTATTAAATAATATTTAAAATTATAAAAAAAATCTTTAAAATACAATCAATAAAAAAACCAAAAGATAGAAAAAATAAAGAAATAAAAACAATCATTTGTATATTAATAATGTTTTGATTTATTGAAATTAGAATTATCAAATTAATCTTTTCAGAAGGTGAATTTTAATAGAATTCGGAAGTGATTTAGGAATTGGTCCCGAGGAAATAGATAAGATTAGTCCTCAAATAACATTCATTACGTCCAATGCTGATATAGAGGCTATAGCGTTAGTGAGTATTGAAGGTTATCAAATCGCATTTACAGCATTACCCCAGTATCAAGTTGATGGGGATCAATTCTGTGGATTAGCAAGTGCATTATTGATGACGGGGAGTTCTACTATAAAAACGCTCTTTCAAGAGGAATTAAGTGAAATTATCGTAAGAGCTGAAAATGGATATATTGTAATAAGCAATGCGGGACGATTAGTAATCGTTTGTGCAGGAACTATAATAGATACCATGATGAAAACAGTTACAGTAATGAGAGCTGCAGCAAAAAATTTAGCAAAAATATTCGAACCTAAATAGAATGAAAGGGATTTATCAGAATATTTAATCTTAAAATAAGGACGCTTTATAATTTGAAAATACTTCACGAATTAGATTAATTCTCTATATTATTTGCAAGTAATTTTAATTTACAATCCAATTTTTTCTTAACCCCCCTTTTTCGCTTTAAAGTATGATCTTTTTTATAAATACAGCCTTTTTTAATTATAAAGATCTCTACTTTATCATTTATGGTTAAAAGAATACCACTATGAACGATTTCTACATAAATATAGACTTACTCCAAAATTTCTAAGCTATTTCTACTTAAGTTGAAAAGCAAAGAATTCATCCCAATTGAAAATATAGGTAAATATTTTGAATTAATTAAAGACTATTAAATGGAAGATTAGCAATTAATAGAGTTAACCGAATTAAATAAGATAGTCTAATTTTTTTCAATAATTTTAAATATTTACAAAAATAATCGTATCTAACTAATTAATGATATGATTTAAATAAATGGCTACTCTAAAGATTGTTACTTGGTGTTGGCAGTGGCCTTGGCGTTCTTAATTACGCCCCTTTCATTGGACTAAACCATTAATTTTTCCCTTATTCTCTATACTGTTTTCTTGTATACATATTAGGATTTTCCCTTTCTTGCATTAATAATTTTGAATTCCAATCTTATAATGACACATTTTTGTATAAAATGTAACTAGAAAAAAAGAGTTTATAAAAATGACAGAAAAATTAAACGCAAGAATATTATTGCAACCAGAAGAAGTACCGAAGGTTTGGGTAAATATTCTACCTGATCTTCCGGTTCCCATGACGCCCTTAATTAATCCTCTTGATGGTAAACCAGCTCCTCCAGAATTAGCATTTGCGATTTTTCCAAAAGAATGTGTTCTCCAAGACGTTTCTCAGGAACCTACAATAGCGATACCAAAGGATTTAAGGGAAATCTATGCTACATCTTATCGACCAACCCCTCTTCATCGAGCATATGGATTAGAAAAAGAAATTGGGTTAGAAGGAGATAAAATAAAAATTTTTTATAAAAACGAATCAGTTTCTCCTACAGGTTCCCATAAACCCAATACTGCTCTCGCACAAGCATACTATGCTAAAAAAGAAGGTGTAGAAGAACTAATTACTGAAACTGGGGCTGGTCAATGGGGTTCAGGTTTAGCTTATGGATGTAACTTATTTAAAATAAGATGCATTGTCTATATGGTTCGCGCTAGTTTTCTTCAAAAACCAGGAAGAAAAATTTTAATGAAAGCCTATAATGCAGAAGTCCATCCTAGCCCCTCAAATCTTACAGAGGCCGGAAATAGCTTTTATAAAACAAATCCTCTGCATCCGGGAAGTCTAGGAATTGCAATATCCGAAGCGGTAGAACATAGCCTAAGGAGTAATACTGCGAGATATTCTTTAGGTAGTGTTGTTAATTTTGTGCTTTTACATCAAACTTTAATCGGTCAAGAAACAAAAATGCAATTAGCTAAAGTTAACGAAACACCTGATATTCTTATTGGTTGTATGGGGGGTGGTTCAAACTTTGGTGGATTAATCCTCCCCTTTGTTAGAGATAAATTAAACGGTATATTACCAGATCTCGAGATCATTGGGGTTGAGCCGAAAGCCTGTCCTAGTGTTAGTAAGGGTGAATATAGGTGGGATTACGGCGATTCTGCCAAGAAAGCGCCTATTTTAAAAATGCATACACTTGGTCATACATTTATACCAAGTCCAATTCATGCTGGTGGTCTAAGATACCATGGAATTGCTCCAATCATCTCTATTTTATGCAATAATAAAATAATGTATCCGGCAATGCATCATCAAACCGAGATCCTTGAAGCTGGCATAACTTTTACCAAATCAGAAGGCATTTTACCTGCACCAGAATGCGCTCATGCGATTAAGGAAGCAATAGATCAAGCTTTAAAGGCAAAGGAAAACAATGAGAAAAAAGTCATTGTATTCAATTTTAGTGGGCATGGATTTTTTGATATTTCTGCATATGAAGAATATATGGCGGGAGATTTAACGGATTATGAATTACCAACTGAGGAAATTCTTAAAGCACTTAAATCAACGGACATGCCAGTAATTGATGAAACCCAATTCTAAAATTTTTTATTATTTTTTTTAATTCTCCAGAAGAAAATCTTAAAATTTTTAAAAAAATTCTACTAATAAAATTTAGAGAGTTCTGAAATTATTGAATATCTTAACGTTTATAATTATAAGCGTACTGTATAGTTATGGCTTTCTTGCATTATATATCACTTATCAAGCAAAAAAGAAAGGTGAAAAAGGAGCCTTTATAAATAATTTGGCAAATTCGTTAGTATTAATAGTCAGTATTTCTCTTAATATAATCATAGTAAATTTTCTAAATATTTCAAACCTTTCTCTTATAATTTTCCCATTTGATATCTTCATTGTTTTGTTTATTATATTTTTTATACCTTTATTCTTCCTTTCAATCTTTCGAGAAAAAAAAAAGATTAAATTAAAAAATGATTCTTGGAGAAAATACTATATACCCGTTTTAAAGGAGCTTCCATTTAAGTACGAGATTTATAGAAAAATTACTCATTTATTAGTTTTAAGTATCATCTTTTTTTATTTTACTTTAGGTTTTTTTGTCCAAAATTTTTTTGTATATGTTCTAGATTCATTACCTGAGTTTATTTCAGATTTATTTTATTCTCTCTATAACATTGAATCAGATAAGATGATTTTTACTCAATACTTAGTTGTATCTTTAGTAAGTATCGCATTAATTGGTCTTTTAACAGCAGATTTTGTAAGAATTTTAAAACCTGAGTTTTATCCTTTAAAACCAGTGAATTTAATACTGAGACCAAAGGAATTAAGGATGAGATTAGGCCCTCATATATCTATGGGAATTGGTTGCTTTTCAATTATTATACTATTTGGACTTTTCCAGCCAATTGGACCATTAATTATATGTGTGTCTATGAGTATGGCTATATTTAGTGATGTATCATCAAATTTAATAGGACGAAAATTTGGAATGAAGAAGATAAGAAATACTAACAAAACTTACGAAGGATTATTCACTGGCATAATAGTAGCTTTTTTTTCTGGATATCTCTCATTAGTAATAATCAATCCAATTATTTCTATCAGTCCTCTTAGTTTCGTAGTAATTCCAATTTTGGGGGCATTGATTATCGGCTTTATAGATTATCTCAATTTAGAAATAGATGATAATTTATTATATAATTTCGTTGTAACTTTAATTTTGTTTTTTATTTCTGTAATTTTTCAGTTTTAAATATATCATTTAAATGAACTAGCAAAATTTTTGAATAAATTAAATTTACTATCAAAAAATGTTAGAAGAAAAATTAAAAATTGATAAAATTAAAAAAGGCACAGTTATCGATCATATTGATGCTGGGTATGCGCTAACTATTCTCAATCTAACAGGACTTGATGAATCCCCAAATTTAATGACAATAGGGGTAAATGTTTCCTCAAAAAAATATAAAAAGAAGGATATCATAAAGATAGAAGGGGTATTTCTTGATGAAATTCAAATGCAACAAATTTCCATTTTATCGCCAAATGCAACAATCTCTTTAATAGAAGAGTATAAGGTAATGGATAAAATCAAAGTTAAGCTACCGAAAAAAATAGAAGGATTGATTTTATGTCAGAATAATACTTGCATTTCCAATTCAGAAGAACCAATAGATTCTGAATTTTCTGTATTAGAAGAGAAACCTTTAAAAATACAATGCATATATTGTAATCGGATTTATAAATTAGATGAGATAGTATTCAGTTCACGAGAAAAAATAGAAAAAAGGGTAAGACAATTAATTCAATTATAAGAAAATTTAAAGAAAAGCAAGGAATGTATGAATAAATATTGTAGCTATCATAAATAATAAGAAGTAAATACCTAAACCTGGTTTGATTATATTTTTCCAATTCCATTCTTCTTTATTATATTCATACTTTAAGATATACTTATTTACAATGAAAGGTGTCAAAAACCAAAATACAAGCATCCATAAGAATAACCACCATCCAAACAATCCAAATATTAATCTTCCAATAATACCACTTAAAATGCCTGTAATTGCTCTTATCCAATATAGTTTAGTCTCTTTTTCCAATCTAATATCTATCTTTTTTGTTGACTTTTTATCTGGTTGAAGATCTTGTTTCTGAAGTTGTTTTCTTTTTTCTTTTAGTAGCTTCTGTCTTTCTCGCTTTATATTAATTCTCTTAGGTCGCTTTTCTTTTTTAACCATAATTAGTATTATAAATATTATTTATTATAAAAATCATTATATTACATAGTTTGAAGAAAATAACTAATTTTATTCGTGATTTGAATTAAGGATGGAAAAAATAACCAAATTCTCAAATTTTGATGTTTTTATAATAGTAAAGGAATTAGATAAAATATTAACTAATGGTAGGGTTAATAATGTATATCAGATAGATGATTTGATAATTTTAAAAATCAATACTCTTTCTAATGAAACAAAAAATTTGATTATTAAAAATGACTCTCGAATAAATATAACGAATTATGATTACCCAATTCCAAAATTTCCCAGTCAATATATTCTCTCATTAAGGAAATTCCTTAGAAATAGAAAAATCTTAAAAATTTATCAATATAATTTTGATAGAATCATAGTTTTCGAGTTAACTGATATTACAGGTGTCCCTTGGAATTTTATAATAGAATTATTTAATAAAGGGAATTTTATCCTTTTAGATGATAATAACTTTATAAAGGTTGCAAAAAGTTATAAAAAGTATAAAGATAGAGATGTTTTAGCTAATAAAGAATATGAATTTCCTAAAATTAAGGGAAATAATCTCTTAAATATTGATAAAGATGATTTTGACAAAATTATTATAAATTCTAAGGAAGAAATTATCAGAATCATAGCCCGTAATGTCAATATTTCGGGATTATATAGTGAAGAGGTCTGTTTCCGTGCAAATTTAGATAAAAATCGAATTGGAGAATCTCTAAATGAAATAGAAAGGGATTTATTATTTAAAGCTCTTAAGAGTTTGAGAAATCAATTGATGTTTGGGGATATAAATGCTCAAATCGTTAAAAATGATGATGGAGAAGAGCTTATTTTCATACCCTTTAAATTAGAGATATTAAAAAATTATCAATCTCAGGATTATAAATCTTTCAATGAAGCCGTTGATAATTATTTTTCAAAATTAGATTATCAACAATTAGAGAAACCTAAAGAAAAAAAGATACATCAAGAAATTAATAAATTTGAAAAAGTTTTAAAAAGTCAAGAAGAATATTTGGATGAGCTTAGAAAGAAAAAGGAAAATTACTATCGATATGGAGATTATATTTATAACAATTTTCATTCACTACAGAAACTTCTTAATGTAATCTTAGACGCAAAATCAAAGGGATATAACTGGGAGGACATTAATACAAAATTATTAACCGCTAAAAAAAATAATTATGAGGACTTAAAATCTTTTATTAGAATTGTTCCCTCTACAAGGCAATTAGTAATAAGAATTAATTCTGATGAGATCCTTATAGATTTAAGTAAGTCAATTGGTGAAAATGCCAATAGGATTTACGAAAAAGGAAAAAGAGTAGATAAAAAGAGTAATGGGACCCTCCAAGCAATTCAAAAAACTAAAGAAATATTAGATAAGCTACAACGTAAAAAGGAAAATGAAATACAAGAAATATCTCAATTAATTAAAAAACCAAAAAAAAAATGGTATGAAAGATTTCGTTGGTTTTACACATCTGATGGGTTTTTAGTAATCGGTGGGCGAGATGCTAGCTCAAATGAGATAATTTATAAGAAACATATTGAACCAAACGATCTTGTATTTCATACTAATTTTCCCGGTTCTCCATTGGCAATAATTAAAAATCCAAATAATGAAACAATTTCAGAAACATCAAAAAGAGAAACCGCAGATTTCGTTGCGAGTTACTCTCGTGCATGGAAGGAAAATTGGGGTGTTGTTGATATTTTTTACATAACTCCTGATCAAATTTCGAAAACACCCCCATCTGGAGAATTTTTACCAAAGGGTTCATTTATGATTTCAGGAAAAAAAAATATTATTAAAGATGCTAAAACAGAATTAGCTATAAAATTAGAATTTGTGGAATTAAAACAAGATTCTACTGATGAATCTATTATTTTATACCCTATGCTTAAATATGGTCCTCCAAAGGCGATAAAGACCCAAAATAGAAATTACATCACACTAAAACCCTCAAAATCAGGGGAATCTAAAGGAAAGATGGCTAAAAAAATTAAAGACTTTTTCTATAAATCTTATGAAGAGGAATTAAAAAAGTGGATTAATTTATTATCTTTAGATGAAATTATAATGATAATACCTTCTGGAAAAGCAATCTTAATCGAACCGAGGTAAACTTTATTTTATATTTTCATAAATCTAGTATTGTGTATGTAGAATCACCAATCTTACTTAACTTTATCTCTATTGAATAATATAAAAATAAAAATTAATCTAAACCCTAGTTTACTTGAACTAAATACATATAAATTACTAAAAAGACTAATCCTACCAAACTAAAAAATAGGACTAATGGATTTCTAAATCCTTGGATAAGAGAAATAGCAAAGACCACGATCACCAATTTAAAATCTAGAGGTTTACCCGTAAGTTCCTTATAATTACCAATGCTAACCATCATAAAAATAAAGAATAAAAGGATTAGAACAACCTTAAAAATGATATCAAAAATTTGAAAAACTAAATTATCATTAATAAAAATTATAATAATTTCACCATTAACTAAAATCGAAATAATTAGAAATAAGCCCCCAATTATTGCCGAAATAATAACAGATTTAAAGGCAAATTTATCGTTAAAATCTTGTTTTTCCTTATTATTTTGAATTAAATCATTCCCTTTTTTTATTTTTGACATGTTATCTCTTTATCCTTTTTATTTCCTTTTTGAGTTGAGTTAATTTGTAAATATAATAGATATAGAAACCTCCTATTCCCCCAAAAATAATTATATTAAATGTTAGTAGGAGAATTTCTGTGATTGATAACGGTGGAATAAATGGTGGAAACTGTAATTCAATAATCACATCATTTTGAACTGAAAATCCATCATAAGATACTTCAGAAGTACCAAAAACAATTTTGAAAGCTTTTCGTGCATATTGTCCGAAATTTAGGTAACTATCTTCGGTATTAGTTTCATTTTTCCTAATTGGGAGGGAAAATTCATATATAATGCTGTTTTCCTCTAATTTAGCAGCTCCATTCCCATCTTGAATCGAATCAGAATAAAAATTATCGTTATCAATATAAAAATCTGTATAAAAGTAATCTCCACTACTTATATTATTGAATTGGACAATTTTTGCATCGATAAAATCTTCATGGTTTGTAGTATCACTATCAGATATTAAAAAACCGACAAATTCATGAAAATATGCTGGCGAATTATGATCTTCTAATTCAAATTGAATACAAATAAATAAGTTATTTTCAGTTTGCAATATCCAAAGATCCAATCGTAAACCATTTTTTGGGTTTGTTAAATTTCGATATAAATATAATCCTTCTTTGACAGCGCCGTCCCATTCATTAACGCCGATATCAATAATTCCATCAATTTCAGGTGGATCACCATATTCGGCTTTTATCGAAAGAGGATCAGCTCTACATAATATTCCAAGAAATAGCCCTGTAATTAATATTTGGGCTAATAAAATCAATGTTAATATCTTGATTTTCAATTTGTGCAATATTCTATCGCCTTTTTTTTATCGATTGTCCAATTTAGCATTTATAAAATTATAAAATGGATAATTAAGATTTAATTTAATATTTTACCTTCAGTTTATTTTTCTTACTTAATTTTTGATCAAATATATTAATTTTATTTAGCAAAATTAGTAAAAAAAAATCAGGTCTAATTAACACGAATAACTTCTATTTACAATCAATTAGGAAGGAAGATTACACAATTAAACTTATTTATATAAGTAATAAGATAATTAATAAGTCGTCTAATGTCTCGTTTTGCTTCATCTTGATTGCTTTCATTAAAATCAGCAAATGCTTTGGGCCCGATAGCGACTAATGAACCAGATAAATCTTTTTCTCTTTTAATAAAAAGCCAGAAAGGATTATCCTTTTCAGTATCTGTTATAATAAATAGCATCCATGCATTTAATGTCCAGTCTTCTTTATCAGGACCAATTACTTCTCTTATACCATGAATAACATTGTATTTCTTGGTCATTTTTATTGCTTTTGCTAGTTGATTAAAGTATGTCCTTTTTATATTTAAATAACCATTAAAATAACGTTTTGCATCAAATAGCTCTAATTTTCTATTTATTTCATTTGAATATTCTAAGTTTATCTTCCATATGTCCATATAATGACCTATTTATTAATTTTAAGAATTATTTCCTCTAATTTAATATCCTCGAATTTATTTTTATTTTTATCTAAAAGAGTTTTTAAATATTGATATTCCTCCTCTTCGAAGTTTAAATTTAAATAACATTCAAAAACTAAAATTTGTTTAATAGCAACTAATCCTGTAGAATGGATAATATCAAATTTTTTAATTTCTTGTGAAAATATATCAATATCATTTCTTTCAAGATTATATCCTTTAAAAGAGAGTTTTAATATCTTGTTTTTGAAAATAGGGTAAATTGTTATTCTTATAAATTTCTTGGTTTCTAATTTTATGACCAAACAATACTCATTACGAGTTGATATATCTAAAGTATTAGGATGAAAATTAATTTCAAAAATGGATAAATCATCTACTTTTTTTATGCTCGCAGATGTGATGTATAATTTATTTAACTCATCCATTTTTATATCTCCTATTTAATCATGAAATTTATCTTCTTTGTTTATAATAAAATTTTCCTTAATCTTTTTAATGCAACTTATTGTACCAGAAGTTTTTACCGGAGATAATATTATTCTCTTCCCTTCAATTTCTCTTATTAGGGTTAAAGCTGATATTACTATTTCCTTTGTATTATGAGAAAATCGAATAATACCACACTTATGGTGAATATCCAGTTCAAGTAGCCACAACCCTACTTTGCTTGCTTCCTTCAGACCAAAAAAGCGCCAAATTGCTTCCCAGATTGCTTTTAAGATTCCATTACCGGTAATTTTGAAATCATCTTTTAGAAGTAATTTAAACAATAAATATCTATGGCGCTCTTTCTTAACCATTACTTTAATCCTTTTTTAATTAATTCTACTCCTGTTTCAATAATCTTATCATGCCTTTTTAGCTTTCTGGATAGGCATTCCTAATAAAGTATTACACACACTTATAAGCCCTCTAGGATGTCGAAAATCATACATATTTTCAAAATTTCCATTGATTATATAATTTGCTCTTAAATTCATGGCCATTTGAACTCCCCGATATAGCCTTCTTAAATTTTTTGATTGAATTGTTTCATTTTCCATCATAATCGGTGCTAAAGAAAATTCAATAAAAGAATTATTTTGTTTTGTCAATGAAATAACTCCTGGACTAATTGTTTTTAATATATCAAATAATGAGTAACTTATAATATCCACCCTTGAATCCTTAGCAGCTTGAATTTGGATTTGTTTGTCTAATGTTTCAATAGATAGTATTTCATTAGTAGTAGAATGTTGTGAGATCTTTAATTTAAACTCTTGTAAGCTTTTTGGTCTTAAAGAGGTACGAAAATAGATATTAATTTTACTTCTTTTTTCGATTATAGATTTTAAATCTGAAGTAAATTTGAAGTTTTCATTTTTTGATTCTAAAATAATATTTTTAATTCCTAAATCTTCACAGAATCGCAATGTTTTTTCAATTTCTTCGAAATTATTGAAATCTACCTTTAATCTTGATTCAAAATATGACAATCTTATAAGAGCCTCTATTTTAAGAATTACATTACGCAGTTGTATATAAAGATTTATAAGTATTGATTAAATAAAAAAATTTTATTATAAAAGAATATTTTAATTGATATAACTTTTCACATTATGAGTGGAACTCTTGACTAAGAAAAGAACTCTCTCAGAAATTAAAAAGAAAATTGAATTGGGAGCAGCTACAGTTATAAGTGTACAAGAATTCATCGATAGAATAAATAATGGCGAGAAAGTAGGATTTGAAGATATAGATATTGTCACAACTGCCACTAAGGGATTAATGAGTGGAATTATGGGAATTTTTTCATTTAGATTATCACCTCCTAAAACCTTGAGAAAATTTACAAATATAACTATAAACGGTATTCAAGCGTTTCCAGGACCTTGTCCAAATGAATATTTAGGAATTGCAGACTTAATTGTTTATGGTACTGCTCAGAGTAAAACACGTGTAAACTATTGTGGGGGCTCTCTTTTTAGAGAACTTGTAGAAGGTAAACCGGTTGAAATTATTGCTGAGAGTAGTGAAGGAGAAAAATTAGAACGGTTTTTAACCTTAGATGAGATGCAGTTTGCCAAATTGATGGGCACAAGACAAGCCATCAAAAATTACAATGCGATGATAAATTGTGAGTCATACAACGTAGACACGATCTTCTCGTGTTTACCGTTTGAACCGAATAAAACACAAATCACATTCTCTGGATGCGGAGCACTTAATCCATTTCAAAATGATCCTAATTTTGAATCGTTAGGTGTTGGTACGCCTCTATTAGTTAATGGGAGTCTTGGTTACTTAATGGGACCAGGGACTCGCAATTACATAGAAAAACCCAACATGATGACTATTGCGCCTATGAAAGGGATGAAACCCGAATATTTAGGTGCTTTTAGAACCTCTTATGGATTAGAACCAATCTGTAGTCTCGCGATTCCAATTCCAATTCTAAATGAAAGAATTTTTAAAAATATTGTAAAATCAGATAAAGATGTACCTTTAACTATTTTAAGCCTTGTAGGTAGAGAAAAAGTAGGAGAGATCACTTATAATGATGTATGGGATAACAACTTTGCAATGAAATTTAATTCAGAAGCCTGTAAAGCATGTAAAGAGTGTAAAGTTGAAAATGTATGCCCAACTAATGCTTTTATATTCAAAAATGATAAAGTTATAGCAATAGATAGAACTAGATGCTTTAATTGTGGAAGTTGTGTTCGAATATGTCCTAAAGCATTTAAATTAGATATGAAAAATATACAATTCGAGGGTAAATTATTACCAATTGTTTTACGTCAATCTGATAGATACGGTGCTATTAAATTAGCCGAAGAATTAAAAACAATGATTTTAAAAGGAGAATTTCCATTAAAAGAACCTACAGGACCTCTGGATTTTTCTCAATCGATTAAATAATTTTCTTTTTTGAGGTAAACTACAAATGTCGGCCTTGAAAATAGATAAATTTGACCAAATCGGAATCCTTGTTAAGGATATAGAAAAAGCAGCTGATTTTTACAAAAAGTATTTCAACTTTAAAGGACCTATCAATGTAGTTGAACAGTGGTCAGATGTGGAGTATAAAGGTAAAAAGATACGATTTAAGATGAAAAAGATAATGCAAACAATAAATAATATACAATTTGAAGTCGTAGAACTGTTAGAATCAACAGGCGATCATTTATACTCAGAGTTTCTAATTGAGGGAAATGAAGGATTGCATCATTTGGGTCTTTATACAAAAAATGCTGAAGAGATTATAAAAGAATTTAAAAATAATTATAATATTGACGTGATTCAAACCGGGAAGGCTGGAAAAGTAAATTTCTTCTATCTAAATACGAAAAAGCTCTTAGGTTATTATCTTGAATTAATTTCATTTTAATTCTACTTAAATTTTTTTAAGAAACTTTTTTTTAGATTCCAAATTTGATTTAACTATGTCTAAACAATTATCAAATGGTGGCGACTTACTTGTTAAATGCCTTCTCAATGAAGGAATTACTAAAATGTTTGGGATTATCGGTGGTGAATTAACAAGAATTTACGATGCTGTTGAAAGATTTGGTCGTGAAGAAGGGATAGATACTGTAATGGTTCGTCACGAACAGGCTGGAGCACATATGGCTGATGCTTGGGCACGAGTTACAGGTAAGATAGGAGTCTGTCTTGGTACCGCAGGACCTGGTGTTACCCATCTTGTACCTGCAGTAGCTGCTGCTCAAGCAGATTCTATACCGATGTTAGTTATTGGAGCCCAAATAGCAAGAATGTTTGATGACACCGGGATTTTACAAGGTGGATTAAATCAAATGGACTTAATGAAGCCTATCACTAAATTACAAATTTCTGTTGAAGAAGTATATGAAATCCCTTTTGCCGTACAGAGATGTATAAAAACTGCTTTATCCGGGAAGCCAGGCCCAGTTTTTCTAGAATTAAGGGAAACGGCGTTAGTTCGAGACGCAAAAGAAAGTGATTTCAAGAAGATAATACCCCCTCAAAAGTATCGACCAATTTATCGTCCTAGCGGGAACTCTGAAACGATTGAAGCTGCCATTGAACTGTTAAAAACAGCTAAGCAACCTATAATTATTTCAGGTGGAGGAACTATCGCTTCTGAAGCTTCGAATGAACTGAAAAAGTTATCCAGAACCTATAATATCCCAGCATTAACAACTGTTAAAGGTCTTGGGGCAATATCAACTGATGAGAAAACATATGCTGGATCATATCCATTTTCAAGTACATTTCGAAAGGCTGCAGCTGAGGCGGATGTCATCTTATCTTTAGGATGTCGTTGGGACTATACTACTTTTTATGGTACTGATCCGGTTTGGAATCAAGATCAAAAAGTAATACAAGTTGACATTGATCCAGCGGAAATTGGTAAAAATAGACCGGCAGAGATTGCTATTATTGGCGACGTAAAAGCCGTTTTAATCCAATTATTAATTAGTATGGAAAAGAATCTTCCAAAAAACCTTGTTAGTAAATGGTCTCAGTGGAATGATTATCTTCAAAAAGCAAACGAAATTGATAAAGATATAATCAAAAAAATTTTTAGTTCAGATAAAGTTCCCATGAAACCAGAACGCATGATTGTAGAGATTTTAGATTATATTACTCCAGATACCCTTTTAGTTATAGATGGTGGCGATATTGCCATATTTACTTTTGGATTGATATCAAATTATTATCGTAATCCCCGAAGTACCTTCTGTTCCATTGGAATGGGCCATCTAGGGGTAGGATCTAGTTATTCTATTGCTGCTAAATTAGCAAAGCAAGATAAACCAGTCGTATGTATAAATGGAGATGGGTCTTTCATGTTTAATGTTCAAGAGCTTGAAACCGCGGTGCGATTATGCCTCCCGATCGTAATTTGTGTTGGAAATAACAGTGCATGGGGGATGTTAAAAACCAATCAGAAAAATAGCATGAAGAAGCGATACTGCGATGTGGATTTACCTAATATTGATTATTCTAAAATTGCAAAAAGTTTTGGATGTTATGGTGAAAAAATAGAAAAACCTGAAGATATAAAACCTGCATTAAAACGTGCGTTTGACTCTGGTCTTCCAAGTGTTCTTGATATATCAATCGCTTTTGAATCGCCACCTGCTGGGAAGTTTTTAGCAACATATAAAGCCAGTAAAGGGTTATTTGGAACAGGATATTAATCAAATTTTATCTAAAACTTGTACCAAAATAGAAGGGAAACAAAAATGGAAAATGAAAGATTTTTAGAGGGTAAAGTAGCTCTTATCACTGGAGCAGGAAGTGGGTTTGGCCGTGAAATGGCGATCAGTTTTGCTAGTAAAGGTGCGAATCTAATATTAAATGATATCAACCTCGAGAGTATTGAAGAAACTCGCGAAATAATTTTGAAATCGAATAAAGTAGATATACTCCTTGAACAAGCCGACATTTCTAATGAAGAACAAGTAAATCTCATGAGTAAGAACGTTTTTAATAAATTTAGTAACTTATTTATATTAGTAAATAATGCCGGAATTAGAGGAGGATCATCCAGTCTCAAAACTAAAACTCAAGATTACGATAAAGTTATGGATGTAAATGTAAAGGGCGCATGGAACGTAACAAAAGCATTTTACAAAAAAATGAGTAAGCAACCATTTAAGCCAATATCAGGAAAGATAATTAACATCACTTCATGTGCGGGTACGGAATGTGGTTTAAATCCCTTTATTGGAATGTATAGTGTTAGTAAAGCAGCTCTTATTGCTTTTACAAAACTTTGGGCTCTTGAATTAGGCCCTAGCAACATTACTGTAAACGCTATTTGTCCAGGGATTTTCATTACACCGATATACAATAATGATCCGGATTTTATTAGGGAATGGATTAAATTACGAAATATCAAACTTCCAATTAACCAAATTGGAGAAGCTAAACAAGTCGCGGATGTCGCATTATTTTTAGCATCACCTGCATCTGATTACATTACTGGACAAAATATAATCATAGACGGTGGAATGACAATCTCAATAAATAAAATATAAATAAGTGAATTAATTCTATTTTAAATCGGGATTTTAAAATGATTTTTCTTATTATAAAAAATCGGATTTTAAATTTGTTTTTAGAGAAATAAGACAGTACATTTAAGATCTGAATAGAATTAAAAAATCTTATAATAGATCTATTTACCACGACCTTTATTAGCTCTAATGCTTGGTCGTGTTTTTTCAGAGCCCCATCCTTTCTTTCGAAGACCTCTTGCTCTCTTTCCTGCAGAAGTCAAACCTCTGGTTACTCTATTACTATGAGGTTTTTCACAAATCCAATTAATCTTAGGATCATTTATTATAACAGGATGGTTAGGGTCTACTAAAATAACCTCATAATACCAATTTCTACCATCAGAATATACTTTATAACTATTTAGAACTTCAAGATTGGGAAATTTTCTTTGAGCACGTTCTTCTGCGATCCATTGTAAGTTTTTACCAGTAGTATATTTAGTAACACCTAAAGCGCGCGGTTTTCTCCCTCCTGTGGGTCTTAATTTATGCATACCACCCTTTCGAACGCGAGCTCGTACAACAACATAACCTTGTTTTGCTTTATATCCTAACTCTCTGGCTCGATGAATTTTGGTTGGATTTTCAACTCTTTGTATCGACTTTCCTTTTCTAAACTCTATTCCCCTTTTCCAATGAGGAGTTTCATAGCCTTTTTGGTGCTTCTCAAAAGTTTCTTTTACGTAACTATATCCTGACTTCATGATATTCCTATGATTAAATTTTATAACTATTGAAGTAATAGAAAATTAATTAATTTTATCATTTATTAATTTAATAGGATAAAGCAGATAAAAAGTTAAGAGATACGTTCCTCTTTTCTATACTAAATATCTTAACAAAAGAACGGAGTATTATAAAATATCTTGATATTAATTAACCAATACTTTTTTAATTTAAATTAAATTTTTAATTTTTAAAGATTAAATAAATTTAAAAATTCTAAGATTACCTCATATGAATAAAAAACGAAAGAAGGAAGAAATAACGTTAAAAACATCTGATGTTAATGAAAAAGATGGGATAAGCATTAATTATAGTAAGGAAGAATTAAAAGAAAAATTTCCTAATTTAATCTCAGAAATTGATCATAAAGAAAAAGTTTTAAAAATTGAAGCCGTAAATAACGAATTTGAAGAAGCTATTAATTCTGCTAATGATTATGATTATTGCGAAGATTTAAGCAATCCTGGAGCATTAGACTTCATAAGACGATGTAAAAATAACGATGAAGCCTTAGAAGTCCTAAATTATTTATTAAAAAGAGACGAAATTTCAAAACAAGACCATAATTTTATCGTAAAAAAGATTAATGAAGAGGACGGTTTAAAAAAATTAATTAATGCTTGTGGAGGATATAAATCACCGGGATATTATGTGAGGAAATATTATAAAAATATAAGAATTAATACTGATGATAAAACTATTCATGATTAAAATTTAAATTAATGATGAACTTATGACAAATGATAAGAGCTATTGCTCATAGCAATGACGTTGTCGCCCCAATCTGAAATTTAAGTTTTAATTAAGAATTATTTTCAATTATTTTTTTTAAGCTTAATCCTTTTTCTGTTAAGAAGTATCCTTCCTTATTTTTTGCTATTAGTTCAAAATCAATAAGCACTGGAATTCTCCCCCTAATACATGCTAGAGGGACTCCAGAAAGAATCTCAATAGTTTCAAAATTTTTTGCCCCTTTATCTATTGCAAGTAAAATATCAATCCCCATACTTCCTAAAAGATATTTAAGATCTTTTAAAGAATTATCACTTTTATTCATATAACATCGATTTTTTCTAATCTATCTAAAAACAGCATTAGAAAATTCTGAAATTAAAATTATTTAATTTTTAATATAAAATAGATTAATAATATTTATACTATTTATTTTTGAAATTAATTTTAGTAAATTAAATTTTCTTAAATCGGTA
>RDOE01000028.1 GCA_011364975.1 Promethearchaeota archaeon
CCCTTCCTCCATCTCAACTCCAGCAAAAGAAAAGTACATTCCTACCCCATTTGGATAAAAATGTGAAACATGAGCTGTAAATAAAACGATCCCTTTAATAGCTTTTACTTTTTCTAATACATTATGATATATATTAGCAGCGTTTTCCCAAGAGGCCGCTATTTCAATTGTATCAATCGTCAGGTGATATTGTGGACTTGAACTAGTTTCCGTTACATTAAATCGGGTCTCAAACCAATGTTTGACCGGCTCATCTCCACAATCTACACCTCTGAATTTTACACATTCTCGTCTAGTGATATCTTCTTCCAACTGCACTAGCTTTTTATTGCCTTCACAAACGAAAACAACCATAACTTTTCCATTAGCATTTCCAATATGTGGAAAATGACGTCTAGTTTCGTCTTTATCATAGATCCTAATTACAGCAGGATATAGCTGTTCTCGTAGGATCAGCCTTACTGCTTCTAAAGAGTCTTCAAAAGTAGAAAAAGCGTAAGATATAAGAGACCTCTCTTCGGGATAAGGCCAGATTCTTAATGTAGCTTCTGTAACAATACCCAATGTTCCTTCATTGCCTAAAAATAATTTATTTAATTGAGGACCTGTAGCATTCCTTACAATTGGTTTAAATTTAATTATTTCTCCTTTTGGTAATATCATTTCCATCCCAAGGATAATATCCTCGATTTTTCCATACTTCGTTGAGAATTGCCCAGCAGCTTTGTGAGCTATCCATCCCCCAACTGAAGAGAAATACGATGATTGTGGAATATGCCCTGAGGTATAACCCTTAGCATTTAAGAATCGTTCTAAATTCATCCCATTCATTCCTGCTTCCACAGTTACCGTTAAATCTTTATCACTAATGCAAAGCAATTTGTTAAATTTTTTCATATCTATGATAATACCTCCTCGAACGGGGATAGCTCCTCCAACTACTCCAGACCCTTCTCCATAGGGAATAACTGGTATTTTTTCTAGGTTTGCCAATTTTAGAATCTCACAGATCTGTTCTTTAGTTTCAGGCCAAACAACATAATCTGGTAATCCCGCAATCTTCCCTTCTAATGTCCAATTATGCCCGACTATTGTCCCATCTTTCGAATAAGCGAGTAGATCAATCGGACTATCTGAAAAGTTAGTTTCTCCGAGTATATTGCGCAATTTTGATTTGACCTTATCTTTATCTTTAATTTTTACCTTATTTTCCTTATATATCAGTTCAAAATCATTCAAATCCATAAATATCAATTTTGAAATTAATTCGATTAAATAGCTTAATGAAAAATATTACTTTAAAATTACTTCTTTTAAATTAAGTTTTAACTAAAAAGAGAAAAATTATCTTATTGTCTCACCAGTTATTCGGTCCACTTTAAAATGCCTAAATTCAGCTTTTTTGATAAAAGATTCTTTTTCCTTTAATATAGTTTCTAAAACCTCAGGTGGAAAAAGATATTGAGATAATTTAAAAATCATTTCTTTAGTTTCAATACAATTATATAATTTTAAAATTTCAAGAGAATAAATGAGTTCAGAAATGAGATCATAATTCATATCCGCTGTAAATTCTAAAATTTCAAGATTTCTGTAAATTCTTGATATAACGCTCTCTAATAAATCATAATCTTTTAGTTTTTCTAAAGTATTTCGCATATAATTACAAAATAAAATATAATATGTTGCTTCTGAAGTTATGAAACCATCTCTATATTGCTTGATCCCATCGGGAGTAACCCTCGTATCTAATTCTTCGATTATTGCGTTAATATTACGCTCAACGTTGCTTGAATTCAAAATATTATAAATCTTTAAAATGATAACCAATTGAGATGTTTCTAATCTTTTCAAATAATTAGGTTCGAAGAATTTATTAGGTGTTTCAATTAATTGTTTGATTTTAGGTTCTGGAAGCCATAATTTCATAAAATGAGTAGCTTTTAGGAAATAATAAATGCCATCTGTCGCTTCCATTAATGGAGCTTCAAATTCATCTATTCCTTCTTCATATAGTTCTAATAGAAAATTTTTTGCTTTATTACGATCAATTCTCACATTTAATTCCTTTGCTATATATAATCCACAATAATAAAGATCTGGATTTTTTAAGGTGACTAAAGGTATAGTAACTAACCATTCTTCTTCGTTAGATGTAAGATAATCCATTATGGTAGAAAAATCAAAACTATTTACTAAATTAAAGAAACCAATTATCCGATAAATTAAGTAGGTTAATTGTAATTTTTCTTTTGGCTTTTCTATAAGTTCAAAATTTTCGATCTTTGATTTATTGTTATTTAACTTTTCTGTAATTTTATTTTTAATTAGTAGATATTTTCTTAAATTTTCTTCTTTATCTGGATATTTACTATATAAATTCTTTAAATTTGTTAATTCCATTATGAATTCTATTGGCAGAATACCTTTTGATCTCCAGCTTAACATTAAATCTGTAATATTGGGATCGATGATATAATTAACAAATTTTTCCATAAAAATTTCATTTACAATGTAACTAAACTTTTGGGTGTAAGAGTCATAAATAGAAAGATATGATGGAGGATTCTCCTCCAATGAATATAGAAAAGGATCTGAAAATTGATTTTTGATATATTCTTTATCAAATCCTAAATTAATAAACTCATTTGTAATTAGGCGCCCCAGTTTTATTAATTCAACTTGTAATTCTTCTTGATTACTAACATTAGTTTTAATATTATTAGTAATTAAATTTCGGAAATAATTTTCAATAGCATTATAAAATAAATCTACATCTTCTAAGTATAAGCTTATTATATTGAAAATTCCTTGATAAATCATTATACTACATTTTAAGTCGTAATTTACTGATTTAAATATAAAAAATTACTCTACTCTATGAAATATATATAAGTAAAAAAATTAATATTTTATGATTTCACACAATAATTCTACGATTTTTATTAATAACTTGCTTTTAATAAAAATAAAGTTAACAACATTTAATTAAATAATTCTAATATCCCATAATTGGAAAAAGGAACGGAAATAGATTTAATAAAAATAAATAATTAGAGTTCTTATATTTATTAATTAAGTATTAATTTTCTATTCATACCTATTTAGATTTGGAGATAATTATGACAAGTAATATTTTTGGAACGTCTGGGATAAGACGGGTTTTTCAGAATTATTCAGATAAATCTGAAGGATTTACACCTCAAATGGCAGTAGAGGTAGGTTTAGCATTAGGTAGTTATTTGCGAGGAGGGACAGTGGTAATTGGAAAGGATATTAGAACTTCTGCTCTTCCCATAGAACACGGTTTAATATCTGGTTTGGTAAGTTGTGGTACTAACGTAAAGTCTTTAGGAATAGTAACTACCCCTACATTAGCTATGTCGCTTCCTTTCTTGAAAGCTGATGCAGGATGTATGATAACCGCGAGTCATAATACTCCTGAATATATTGGTTTAAAATTGTGGAACACTTCAGGTGTGGGTTTTTCTCCAGAACAAGAAGAAGAGATTGAGAGAATTTATAACGAAAAAGATTTTGTTAAAACAGAATGGGATGGCGTTGGCAAGTTATCGATTATAAATGACATTAATGATGTCCATATCTCCGAAATTATAGAAAAAATAAATCTTGATGGAAGTAAATTACATATAATTATAGATCCAGGTAATGGAACCGGTTGTGATATCGTTCCAAAATTATTAAGCGCTTATCGTATTGATCACTTCACATCTATTAATGCAAATATGTCTGGGAATTTTCCAGGGCGTCTATCAGAACCAAGTAAAGAAAATCTAATGCAAATTTCTAAATTTTTAAGAATATCAACTCAAGAAGAAATTGGTATTGCCTTGGATGGCGATGCGGATAGAGTAATTTTTCTTGATGAAGATGGAGAGATTGTTGATCCTATTCGGTTAATGACCTTATTAGCGAAATTTCATATCAAAGAATATAAAGGACAATATCCAAAGGACAATATGAAGATTGCCACTCCAATCAATTCCTCAAGTTTAATAGAAAATGTTTTAGAACCTTTGGGGTGTCAAGTAATACGGACTGAAGTCGGAGATATCAAAGTTGCTATTGCTTTAAAAGAACAAGGGGGATTTTTGGGAGGAGAAACTTCTGGAACATATATTTGGCCTGAATTTCACTATGGTCCTGATTCAATAGTAACTATAGCTAAAGTATTAAATGTGATATTAACCACCAACAAAAGTTTGAAAGAATTACTTAAAGATATACCGAATTACCCTTATTTTGCGGATAAATTTAAGTTAAAGAAAGATATCCCTTTTACTTCTGAAACTAATGAATTAATAATTAAAGAAATGAATGACTTATTTGATTCTATCGGTAAAAAGTTAAAAAATGTTAATATGATGGATGGATGCCGTTTTGATTATGAAGATGGCTGGCTTCTAATTCGAAGGTCTGGAACGAGTCCATTCTTACGAATATCAGGGGAATCTAATAAAACTATGGACGATTCTATTGAAATGAATAGACTAACAAAGGAAAGAATGCAAACCTTAAATTTAATTTAGAAATTCTCTCTTTTCATATATTACTAACTTTTTTTAGAAATTTGGGTTCATCCGGATTTAAACCATTTACGCGAGCAATCTCTAAAGTTAATAATTGAATTGCAAGGATCATCACTAAAGGTTGAAGGTCAAGTGAGGTATCTGGAACCTGTAACCCGATATCAAAGGGAAGATCATGTATATTTTCATCTAAGGATTCATATATCGCAAGGATAGTTGCTTTTCTCTCCTTTATTCGCTCAAGTAAATTCAATAGTTTATTTTTTCTACTGTCTCTTTCTTGAGGAATTATTGCTATTATACAAGTATCCGAATCTGCAAGGGTTATAGGCCCATGAGGAAATTCCGCTGTTGAATAAGCTTGCCCAAAAATACGTGCACCTTCCTTTAGTTTTAGAGAACCCTCCATTGCTGTAGCATAATCCGGTCCACTGCCAAGTATGAAACAAAATTTAACAAATTTGAAATGATATGAAGAATTTATTACTTTTTTATGTAGGATGGGTAAAGTGGAGTGAATTTTATCTGGTATTCTTCTTAATTCACCCCATAATGAATCATATTCTTCACTTGTAATTGATTTATTTAAATGAGAGATTTCTAATGATAACATTGATAGTAGAGTTAATTGTGCAACATAAGTTTTCGTTGCTAGTACGGAGATCTCTTCTCCACACCCTAAACCTATAACGCAATCTGTAATTTTTGAGAGATTTGAATTCGTATTATTTGTAATAGCAATAGTTAAACATCCCAGATCTTTTGCAATCTTGATCGAATCAATTGTGTCGCTCGTCTCTCCACTTTGAGAAATCCCAATAACACAATCATCCTTTTTTAAAATAGGTTTGATCAAATATTGAAATTCCATTGAAAACTCTGTGTACGTAGGGATTTTCGTAATCCTATTAAACAAATAGTTCATCGCAAAACCAGCATGATATGAACTACCAGCACCGATTAAATAAATGTGCCTAATTCCTGATTCTTTAATTATCTGTGCAATTCTTTGTATTTCATTTTTCTGTTCAATAACTTTCTTCAATATTAAGGGAATTTCATAAATTTCTTTTTCAGTATATTTTCCTAATATAGCTTTATCTTTTGATTTATTCATATTATATCATAGAAAATTTGGAGTCTCAGTTTATAAAAATCCTAAGAAGCTTAGTTATTTCTTATTGCGTTCAACAAATTAAAATATTTAACCAATTAACGTAATAATCTTAAAATAAATATCATTCTTTTTTAATTTAATTGCATTAAAATTACGAGAATATTTGCAGAATAATTTGAGTCTTTCGTAAAATAATAAAAAAAGTGATAAATAGCTATGTGTGGAATATTTGGATTAATAACAAATCAAGATATAGAGATTGGAAAAATAATTCTTGAAGGGATTAAACGCTTAGAATATAGAGGGTATGATTCATGTGGAATTGTAGCTCAGCATAATTCTAAATTGTATGTAAAGAAAGATGCAGGTAAAATTAATGAAATTCATAAAAGACTCAAATTAGATGAATTTCCTTTTGGTACTAAATTAGGTTTAGCACATACACGGTGGGCTACTCACGGACCTCCGACTAAGATCAATAGTCATCCCCATCTTGATTGTAATGAGAAGATAGCTGTGTTACATAACGGTATTCTCGAAAATTTTTTTGAGTTAAAAGAAGAGTTGGAAAGAAAGGGGCATATATTCAGATCTGAAACAGATACAGAAATTTTTCCTCATTTAATTGAAGAGTATATGAAAACCGGAATAGATTTTAAATTTGCTGTTAGTGAGGCAATGAAGCGTTGTAAAGGTGCTTATGGTTTAGCAATCTGTCATGCTGAATATCCTGATCAAATAATTGTTGTTAGAAAAGAATCTCCTCTTGTTATTGGATTGGAAGAAGGGAAAACCACTTATTGTGCTTCAGATATCCCCGCATTTTTGCCTTATACTCGTGAATGCTATATATTGGATGACAATGAAATGGCAGTTTTAGCAGCAGGATATGTTGATTTTTATGATATTGATAATTTAACAAATCCAAAAGAAAAAGAGAAGCAAATTATTCAATGGAGTATTGACGCTGCGGAAAAAGGCGGTTATAAACATTTTATGTTAAAAGAAATTTATGAAGAACCGTCTGCAATGCGGAGGACATTAAAGATTTCAAAAGAGACTTTACAAATATTTGCTCGAATTCTTTGGGGGGCAAAAAATATTTATATCACTGCAGCAGGCACTTCATATTATGCCTGTTTAGCTGGTAAATTTATAATTACTAAATTTTTGCATAAATACATTGAAGCCATTGAATGTTCTGAATTTCAAACTCAATTAGGTGATGCTCTCCAAGAAGATTCTGTAATAATTGCTGTATCCCAGTCAGGAGAAACTGTAGATACGATTGAGGCAATAAGATGGGCTAAAGAAAAGTTAAAGAATAATGTTAAAATTTTATGTATAACAAATGTTGTAGGGTCTTCATTAACACGTTATTCTGATTACGTTATTGTAACTCAAGCAGGTCCTGAAATTGGAGTTGCAGCGACAAAAACGTATTGTACTCAAGTCCTAACCCTAGCATTAATCGGTTTAGAGATCGCTAAATTTAGAAAAATATTAACTAAGGAAGAGATTGATAATTATTATCACGCGTTAAATTCAACTCCAGATATTATTGAAACCTTTTTACAGGAAAATATTGATTTAATAAAGGATATCGTTAAAAATCTTGACAAAAGTCATAATTTTTTCTACTTAGCTCGAGGTATTTCCATTGCTACGGCAAGAGAAGGGGGTCTGAAGTTAAAAGAGGTAGCATGTCGATTTATTGAGGGTTATTCCGCAGCCCACGCAAAACATGGACCTATATCTTTAGTTAGAGAAGGTTTTCCAATAATCTTTATTGCTCCACCTGATGAGACTTATGAAAGATTATTGGGGAATGTAATGGAATTTAAGGCAAGAGGCGGTATGATCATCTCGGTTGTTGTTGAAGATGATAGGTTAATAACGGGATTTAGCCACCGAACAATACGAATCCCTCAACCGAGTGATAAATACTTCAGTTTATTTAGCCCGATAACCTTTATTCCTGCTTTACAATTACTATCCTATTATGCTGCCCTTAAGAACGGACTTGATCCCGATCAACCATTAAATTTGGCAAAAACGGTTACTGTACATTAAGTTTTCATTGTTGTCTTTTAACCTCAAATATATGAGCTTTCCAGGCATCTAATTCTATATATAATCCAAAATTTTTCAAATCTTCACCCTTATAGATATATTCTTTATCATTCAATAGATCGTTGAATTTCCAGTTAAAAGAACCATAATCAATATTATTAATCTTAATATGTGCTTTTGATTTCACCAAACTATAATTTACTACAGTAATAAGATGTATACTATCTAAGATCCATTGGTATGCTATTATATTCTGATAAGTTGTATCATGGGATATTATGGGAGTTACGGTACATAAAACCCATTTAGCATTATTATATTTTTTTCCTGGAATGATTTGTAATAGCTTATTATAAAATTCGATTAATTCTATATCTTCCTCTTCAGGAGGAATTCGTTTTAATTGGACAGGTAATTTAACTTGATGGCCATGAGTTTGCCCTTCAAAAATTAATCTTGCCCCCGGAAGAGTAAGTATTATAATAGCTGCTGCTTTTGAAGCTTCTTTTCCAAATATACTAACTGCTCTCTCCTCATCATGATTTTCTATAAATCTTACTAATTTCGACTGGTATTGCCAATCAGCGCTAAGAAGATCAACGACTGCCTGAGCATTTTCATTAGCAAGGCGATCATAGAGTTTTTTATCATAACAATAATCAAATCCTTGTTTTATAAGAGTTGATTCAAGATCCCAATAAACTTCAGCAATAAATTTAAAATTTGGGTATTTTTCTCTAACCTTTTGAATGATTTCTTCCCAATATTCTTTTTCCAATGGACTTCCAGCTTTTTCACCCCAGGTTGTTGAAAATACATCATTAATCATTAACATTGCCATATCGCATCTTACTCCATCACACTGCTGAGCTATTGAGAGTAAAGTATTAATTGCTTTTGAACGGGCTTCCTTAGCAAAAGCATTAATTTGTATGGTATCGGTCCATGGAGGAAAATTAGGATCTCTACCATAAGCATATATCGTTTTACCTAAAGAGAAATAATCATATGGCTTTTTCATAAGATCGTCCAAGGTTCCTTTAATAAAAACATCAGACTTTTCGAGTGTCCATAAATGATCAACTGAAACATGATTAGGAACAAAATCTAAGATTAAGAAAATTCCTCGCGCTTCTAGCTCCTTTCGAAAAGAAGATAATGCTTCCGGACCACCTATTTGTTTACTCACATGATAATAATATACTGAATATGGAGATCCTACAATATCATCAGTATTATAGTAACGTAAAGCTTTCTGATATTCTTTTTGTAATGCTTCATTCTCAATAGCGATAGCTCTACTTTTTGGACTTCTTTCCCACACTCCCATTAACCAAACCGCATCAAATACACTAAATTCCTGATCAATCAATTCAACTGGAATATTAGCTAAGGTTATTTTATGCCCGTATATTTCTGTAAGGGTATTTAACCAAGGCAATGTGTTAATTTCATATATTTTGGGATGGTTAGGCCATTCTATTCTACTTTTTGACATTATTTATAACTAAACTTAAACAGTATTTCCTAATAATAATTATAAAATATCTCTCCTCATTTAAAAAATAAATTTAAATTTATCTAGTATACCGCTTAGTTTAGAAAAATCAATAGATATAAATTATTAATTAATCATATGAAATATAAAGAAAAGTAAAGTAGCTAGATTTTAAAATGAGTGAAGAAAAAGAAGAACTTCGAAAACTAATAATGGTTATTTCAGATCTTAGAGCTAAAGATGAAGAGAGGTATGAAGCTCACGTATCTTTTATGAATGAAACAATTAAAATGATTACCGCGATTGAATCTCAAATGAATAAACATTGGTCAACAGTTTTGGATTCATTAAAAGAACTAAATGAGAATATTAATAATAACCTTGATTCTTTACTTACGGGTATCAATCCTAAGGGACTTCGAGAAACTTCAAAATCATTACAAGAAATAATGGATACTATGAATAAAAGTGTCCAATCTATGAATCTGGAAAAGGTTCTTAGTGAATTGAAGGTATTAAAATCATCTACGAGCCCAACTATGAATGCTCCCACTAATATTCCTGGGACTTTACCAGTTGGCCAACAACCAGAACCAATATCAGCGGGAATGAGTTTTAAATCCCCTTCACCTGTAGTATCTACCACTAAACAAGAATCGGAAGTATATGGATATGTCCCTCAGAAAAAGAAAAAGGACGAAGACGAAGATGAACCTCATCTTATGAAACCTTCAGATCTTTTCAAGTAATCTTTAGTCTTTAAAATTAATTATATTCGTAATTTTTCGATAAAAGGTCTTAAATTGCTTTTTACTTCATCTACATTCTCTCCAATTTTCTTAAAGGTAATAACAGTCGCAGGAAGGTCTAATTCTCTTTTAATTTTTAACATTAAATTGTTATAGATACTCGAAATCGATGGACACCCAAAAACTTGGTTAAATATTAATCCATCAATTTCTAAATTTTTAGCAGAAGTCAAATATGAATCGGTCATGTTCTGGTCATCGCACCCAATGCCTTTTTTTGACGCGTTTAAAAGAAACTTCGCATACTCCTCGATTGGGTCAGAGTTTTGAGACACGGGAATTTCCTCTAAAAGTCCTAAAATGTCCCAATCCGCATAAATAGTCCGACCCCCTAATTCATAAATAATCTCATGAATTTCTGGTTCATAACCTGCATAAATGGGAGAAAATAGTAACCGTGGCATATTTGAAGTATCCATCCCTACTTTTTTATTAATCCGCTTCCTCATTTCTTTGACTATTTGGCTTATATTTTCTAGATATCTCTGAGGATTAGAATTATAATCTTGAAAGGTGATAGTTAATAAAGCTAATATTTCAGCAAATGTAGCGGGATTGCAAGGATAAAAATCTGATGCACTTATCTCATAAAGAATGGTTTTATAAAACCGCTTTACTTGATTTCCTATTCTGAATTGTTTTTGCAGACTATTATCAGATATAAAGTTTCCTGTTAACGCTTCTAGTTTTTCAATTGCATTTTTAATATTATTTACCATTTGTTCAAGAGCTAAATCTTCATTATTGAGTTCTTTAGAAGGAATATCAACCCAAATTTGATTTGGGACTAATAATTTTAAGGATTCAGATAATTTATTCCACTCACCGCAACGCATGGCAAAATTAAGATTAGCATCTACATTTTTTCCTTTCGACTTATGCATTCCGTAAAGAGCTTTAACACCATAACATAGTTCTTCTGCTAAATCTTCTTGGACACCTAAATCATACAGTTCATTATATTTTTCATTTATTGATGAAACAACGTCCTCCAATATTTTATCTACAAGTTTAAAAACATCAAATTGACGAGCAAAATCTAATACTTTGGAAGTTAATCCCCATCCTAATACGCTAGTAGCAGAATTTAAGGCAGTAAGATATGTATTAATTTTAAAAGATTCCATTCTAATAGGAAATACTGGTATCGCACCTACTGCAAACACTAGATCGGGAAATCCTAATGCAACTGAAACTAATTTTTTTCTTTCTCTTAATTTTTTCCTTCTTAAATAATCTCTTCCAGATAAAAAATTAAAAGCCATTTTCAGTACTGGGGTAAAACTTATAATGTCATCGGCATATATGCTCGTGATATTGTCATCTCCATCTAAATTAAAGTAAAGATCGTTAAATTGCTTAATATAATTAAGAATTAGTAATTATATTGTAATAAAATTTATGAGAATAGATAATATTAAGAAATTCTAACCAGAAAATTATTATATGATAATTAGATTTTTGGAAAATAACCTTAAATAAATAAATTGTAATTAAAATTGTGGAGATAGAATAAGTAGTATTTTATATTTTTCTTAAATTCTAAAAAAGTATTTGTAAATTAAATTTTGGAATAAAAAGTATGTAGATATAGAATTTTACTCCAAAATCCTTCTTTAAATGCAATTTTTCAGCAATAAATTATGAATTTTTAGTTTTACATAAAAATAAATAAAAGGATTCACTTGTTTAATTGTAGTAGAATTGATTATTGCTTTATACTTTTATACATAAAATTTTTGTTAGAAAATTATCTAAAAGTATAATATTTTGGAATTTTAATCAATTTTTCATTTTATTAGTTGTTTCAAAAACACTATTCTATGATTATTGGATGTTTTAAAGAGGAATATTCTCAATAGTTTAATTCTTCAAATGAGTTACAGAGTTTAAAGCTAGAAATTTTGTAAATATAAAGAAATTTTTGTAAAGAAAAACCAACAGAATTCAAAAAAAGATTCTAAAATGACTAAAAGAAAAAAAAGTAAGAAAAGAATTTTCATTAAAACAAAATTAGAAATATTTTCAAATATAAAAGCTAGATCCAAGAATAAGAAAGTTAGAAATGAAATTTCTGAAGATTTAGAAAAAATAAATTTAACACCAGAAGATTTAATCTTAATTGAATATATTGATAAGAAAATATCGGAATCAAAAAAATAGTTTAAAATCATTTATCTAAAGAAATATGTTATGATTTGAAATAAAATGACTAAATATTATTGCTTAAAATGTGAAAAATACCATTATCGAGGAAAGATTTATAATAATCACTTACAATTTAAAAGAGAACAAAATTACAACTTAGACCGATAGCCAAACGGCAAATTCTACTACTAATAAGAAAGATGGAAAATTCAAAAATGCCTGAATTTTATAAAAAACAAATTACGAGGGTAATTGTTTATGAGAACAAAAACGATTGAAAAAATATTGTCCTTAAAGGATATTAATTCGATGATTAAGCAAATAATTAGCTCTCAGTTTACAATTTCGGATAAATCTCTGATTTGTAATGATTATTTATTAATTATCGGAATTAATGAAAAAAATGCAATATTAATTATTAGAGCCTCTATTGATAAAGATTTCGAGAGAACCTATTTATCAGTTTTGGTGTTATCAATCAATTCATGCATCAAAAATTCAACTTTAAATACTATCTCAAATACTAATATTGAGCAGATGGTAAGTAAAATTATACAAGAATTAGAAAATAAAGGAGAAAATGCATACAATTATCCTTTTATTGGTTTATCTAACTTAGAACAACCATCTTCCTCAGAAATAATAAAATTATTAAAAATAGAGACAAAAATTATTAATTTAATTTTAAAAAATTTATCTCGAGTTTATGGATATTCTGACCATATTCCAAAATTTCCTTTTTCAATAACCTATGTAGATGGAAAAAGGGAATTTTGGGAAAATTTTTATTACTCCTATGTAGTATTAATCGAAAAAAAATTAAAAAATTTGTACCAAAAGGAAATAGAAATTTATCAGAATTACGATTTTGCCTTAACTAATGACATTTTCCCTAGGATTATTGATCTGGTTATAATTGAAAAATTCAAAGTAAAAATAGAATTGGAGGCGCAAAAAAAAAGGAATGAACTAGAAACTGAGCCTTCTGAGATGTACAATTATATCATAACCTTTATATATTGCAATAGAAACTCCAAACCTTATGATTTGATGAATCTATTAAAGTTTATGAATGAAATTAAGAATTTTTCAACAAGTTTTAAGCAAAAAAATAAAAATGTTTGTAATGAAATTCGCTGTCAAATGATAATAGTATCAATACTTGGATTTGAATCTAAAGTTGAAGAATACTTAAGGACCCATTTATTTAGGCAAACAGATTATATAATCCCAATTTTTGTTATCCCTCCTGTCAAAGATGAACTATGGCATAATTTCATAGATTATGAAAATACACGAACAGAAAAACCCGGAAAGAGAAAAGAGTTAGAGAAGATTATACAAATAAGTAAAAATCAAGATATCTCTGCTGCTTTTAGATTTAGTAGAGCAAAAACAGCACTTAATGAATATGAAGAAATTGTTGAAAGAGAGAAAATGGCAAAACTAGATGAGGAATTTTTAAACAAATGGCATTTAATATTAAATGTCTCTGACTCAAAAGAATTATTGAAAATTTAAACCGAGATTATAGATAAATTATTATCTTAATTAGTTGTTTCATAATTGGTAATAATTTATAATCTATAGATAAATAAACGTGATTAAACTCCTCTTAGTTAGAGAAATATGCAAAGAAATTCAAAATGCATTGAAAATTGTATTTTGATAAATTATTTAATTAAAAAAGAGTTGATACAAAAAAAATGAGTATTTATAATTATAAGTATTTAATTATTGGAGGGGGAATGACTGCTGATGCTGCGGTTCGCGGAATACGTGAACACGATCCCAATGGAACAATTGGTTTGATTAGTAGTGAAGAATATGCTCCCTATGCACGCCCTCCCTTATCTAAATCTCTTTGGAAGGGGGAAGAAACAGTTGAGGATATCGATTTAAACACTGCTGAAGTAGAACTCGAAATGCATTTAGGTCAAGTGGTGAAAAAAATTGATCTTGCTAAAAAAATAGTATATGATGAAAAAGGAAATAAGTACAATTATGAAAAAGTGCTAATGGCAACAGGAGGTATCCCCAAAAGGCTTCCAAATATTGAAGAAGCAGGCATAATTTACTATAGAACTCTTTCCGATTATAAAAAATTAAAAGATTTGGTAAATAAAAACAAAACCTTCGGAGTTATAGGGGGAGGATTTATAGGCTCGGAAATTGCGGCGGCAATAAAAATTTATAAACCAGATTCAAAAATAACCATGATTTTCCTTGAAACTGGAATTGGAGCTCTAATTTTTCCCAAAAAGTTAAGTAATTTCCTTAACAATTATTATCAAAAAAAGGGTATTGAGATTGCCGCAGGTGAAATGGTAAAAAGTATCGTTAAACAAGAAAAAGGTTATGTGGTTGAGACTAAAAGTGGTAAAAAGTTTAAGTTTGATGTTATAATAGCTGGTTTGGGAATAAATCCGAATACAGAATTAATAAAAGGAACAAATATTAAAATTGATAATGGGATTATAGTAAATAAATTCCTTCAAACAAATGATATTGATGTTTTTGCTGCAGGTGATGTAGCAATTTATTATAATACTGCACTTAATAAGCTAATTCGTGTCGAACATGAAGATAACGCTATAAGCATGGGAGAAATTGCAGGTCAAAACATGGCGGGTGCAAATTTACCTTATGATCATATATCTTATTTTTACTCGGATTTGTTCGATCTTGGATATGAAGCAGTTGGTATTTTAGATTCAAATTTAGAAATTGTGGAAGATTGGAAAGAACCATTCGAGGAAGGTGTCATATATTATCTAAAAGAGGGAAAAATTCAAGGAGTATTACTATGGAACGTTTGGGAAAAAACTGATGAAGCTCGTGGACTAATCGCTAAAGCTGGACCATTCTCACCTAAAAATTTGAAGGATCGAATTTAATTCTTCATCACTCTAGAAGTTATTATTGATTTTTTTTTATTTAAGATTAAAAGTTACTACACTTAATTCCATTATTTCAAAAGATGCAAAATTTTTAAGGGCACATTCAATAAGCATTAAGATTTAAATATAAAGTGAAGATTGATTTATTTTGTGACCGCTAAAAATATTGAGTGGAAAAGCAGTTTAATAAAGAGCTTAATATATAGAGCTATAACGGTTGTGCTTGGAACATTTACGGCTTATATTTTAACAGGTAGTATTGCGATTGCTACAGGTACAGCACTTTTAACGGAATTGGTACAAGGTATCAATTATTTTATTTATGAGTTAATTTGGAGCAATATTGCAAGAAGAAAGCTTGAAAAGCGTATAATTGAAAAGATAAAAAGAAAAGAAATTAAATTGAACATAAATTATAGCTCCATTAAAGAATTGGTGTATGTGTTTTCTCAAATTGATACTTTTGATCCTAAATTATATTTGTCTACGCTAAACATTTTTACCAGTATGTTAGAAAATGAGGAATTAGAGGAGCTTAGAGAAGATATTCAAAAATATAAAGATCATTTTGTAAGAGTCCATTCAAAAAGGAAATTGTTTTTTCCCGAAAATTAACCTTAAGTTAGCATCTCCATAAATGCACCCAAACGAGTTTTTACCTGTTCTAAATTCTCACCTATTCTATTGAAGGTTAACGCAATCGCAGGAATCTCTAAATCTTTACGAGTTTTTTCTTTTAACAATGTGAAACAGTTTGAAATAGAATGACATCCGAAAAGTTGGTTAAACACTACGCCATCTACTTTTGTTTTTTCTGCAACCCGGATATATGAATTCGTTAAAGTATTATTATCACATCCAACTCCATTTTCAGTGATATTAAGTAAAAACTTAGCATATGCTTCTATTGGATTGGTAGTATTAGAAATTGGAACCTCATCTAGAAATCTTAAGACATCCCAGTCCGCATATAATGCTCTACCTCCTAATTCATAGATGATTTCATGAGTTTGGGGTTCCCAACCTCCAAACATTGGTGTGACCAATACTTTTGGCATTTCTGAAACATCCATACCTATGCCTTTACGAATCCGTTCTCTCATTTCATTTACCATCTGGTGAATATTTTCAGCATAGCGTTTGGCGTTAGAATTATAATCTTGGAAACTAATACTTAGCAAGGCGAGTACTTCACTAAAAGTCGCGGGGTTACAAGGGTAAAAATCAGAAGTACCTATATCATATAAAATTGTTTTATAATCCTGTTTAATCTGATTAGCTACTTTAAAATGATCACGCATAATATTTTGATTATATGAATTTCCGCTCAATGTTTCAAGCTGGTGAATCACATCTGATAAATTTTCAATCAATAATTCTAAAGCATTACCGATATTTCTTGGAGGAATATCTAACCAAATCTGTTTTACATTACCATCTATTGCTTTTAATGATTCCAAATATTTGTTCCAAGCGCTACATCTAATAGAATAATTCATGTTAGCACTTACATTCTTGGATTTTGTAACATACATCCCCACTAAAGTTTTAAGCGCAAAACAAAAATCGCTTGAAATTCCACGCTCTACACCAATATCAAACATTTCATTATACTTTTCATTCAAAGTTTCAATAACGTCGTCAATTATTTGATCTATTACTTTATTAACTTCATTAATACCCATATTCTTTACATAACCTAAGAATTTTGAAACATTATCCCACCCGAATAAGGAAGCACTCGATCCTAATAAGGAAAGGTATTTGCTTATTTTAAAGACATGCATTCTTATGGGAAAGACTGGAACTAAATTAGGAAAGCCATAGATTAAATCTGAAAACGGTAAAGCTACGGAGATTAAATGTTTTTTTTCTCTGAGCTTCAATCTTTTTAATTCTTCTCTTCCGGCAATAAGATTGTAAGACATTTTTAAAACAGAAGAAAATCGTATAATTTCATCAGCGTATAAACTCATTATGCAATCATCTCCAAAAATGCTTCAATTCTGGTTGATATTTGACCTCTGTTAGCTCTTGAGTAATCTCTTTCCAGATTTAATACTTGTATTCCATACTTTTGTAAGTTCTCTTTGAAATAAGTTGAAAGCATGGAAAAATGATCGCAAAATTTTATGATATGATTGATTACACCAAATGATTTACCCTTGCCTTCTTTATACTTTTTATTTAATGCTACTATTTGTGAAATTTTATTATCGAGAAAATGGGGAACAGAGTGGTCACTTAAAATATTTTGTCTAAACCTTTCAACAAAAAATTCATATGGGTCTTTTAGGCTATTATATGATTCAAATTTGCGACACGTGCTATTGCAGAAATATTTAGTTCTTCTTTTTCTGCTAATGTTTTTAAAATAATTATTCTTCCTTTTGAGGATAAAATTTCCTCAATAGAATGTTTAACTTTTTTGAGCCTAAAATTTTAAGCTCGTTCAATTCCTGCAATTTTATTTTAAAATTATTGTATTTTCGAATACTTTCCATCAAAGTGTTGGCATTAATTTCGGTACTAGTAATTTTCTCAAGTTGTTTCTTAAAATCCATTAATTCTAATCGAAAATACTTTAAGCTATTTTCATTCTTAGTGTAGGGTATATAAAAATTAATCCTAGCTACATTACAATATTTCGATATAATCTCTGAGCCACATATATCTGAGACACAATGATTAGATACGATAACGTAATCTACCAGCTCTAAAAATCGAAAGTCACTTGGTTTTGTAGAGAATAACCCAATACAAGATTGAGTAAAAGCACAGGTTGAAGGTGGAAGAAAGTCATGACTAGCATCCATTAACTCATCATTACCTGCAAACATCATTCTTATAGGGTAAAAACCCGATGCATCTAATATCTCTTCCGGAATGTTATCATGAGCGATAAAACTGGCAATTTTAACTCTACTTTCTTTTTTTTGCCTCAAAAACTCAAAGAAATCTGATAAGAAATCACGATCAAACATAGAAAAACTTTAGCTTTTTCAAAGGTTTTAATTGTAAAAAATGAATTGTTTATAAAATTTTACCGATTAAAAATATAAATAAGGATATTATAAAAGAGACTCTATTAAATTTAATTTGAGTTATGCTCTTGAGCAATTAGGGCAGCGCCAATAGCTCCAGTTAACTGTGGCAGCTCGGGGATAACAATTTCAAATCCAAATTCTTCTTCTAAATACTTTTTTACAGCGGGATTTTTAGCAACTCCTCCACAAAATACTAATAGAGGTTCCACTCCAATTCGTTTTGCCATGCCAGCAACCCTTCTTGCGATGGATTTATGAATTCCGCTTGCAATATCCTCTTTAGAAGCTCCTCTTGCAAATAAGCTAATAACTTCACTTTCAGCGAATACTGTACAAGTAGAGCTTATTGATTCTGGTTTTTTTGATTTTAAGGCAAGGTTGCCAAATTCGTCAATGGGAACTTCTAATGCATGCGCCATTACTTCGAGAAACCTACCCGTTCCAGCAGCACATTTTGACTATGCAAAAATCAAATTTTGCAATTTATCATTCATTTGGAAATCAATTACGCTACCGGTCTTCGGAGAGATAACTATTGCCTTACTATCTTGTCCTCCGATATCTACAACAGAGTGTGTTTCTGGGAAAAAATATTGAACTCCTCTTGCATGAGCTGTAATTTCTGTAACCCTATCATTGGCTATATCTATAGTATTTCGACCATACCCTGTACTCATAACAAACACATCCGACGCTTTCAATTCATGGCTTCTTAGTAATTCTTCAAACAAATTGTGACCCACTCTTTTAAAGTCATATGTAGAACGCTCTGTGCGGTGATCAATTAATTTTCCGTCATTTATTAGAACAATTTTTGTAGCTAATGAACCAATATCAATTCCTATAAAATGTTTCAAGTTTGTTACCACCAAAATTAATTTTAGTTAGGAAATCTTTTTGTAAATTTTAATTTTTTGATAATTAGAAAACATAAATCAGCCTAAGAAAAAAATTGAAATCAAAATTGTTATGAGAAAGGCAAATATCATCTGAACAATATTTTTTATAATAGACTCTCGAGAAACTAGTCCTAAGAATGTCCCTAGCATTATTATGAACATTAAAACTATAATAAATGAACTAATGAATATAAGAAGGTTAGCAGAGGATACAAATAAAAATGGAATTAAAGGAACAATTCCTCCTAAAAAAGGAGACCCTCCATTAACTATAGCGACAATAATAGTTGCATATCGCTCTGCTCTACACTCAAATTCTTTTTGCGTAACATTCTTCTTCTATTTACATTCATTAGCATCGATTTCTCAATTTCTTCTACATAAGAAATCGCAACTTGCTTATTATTCTCGGTTTCATTTAGAGCCATAGCTTTATCTAATGCAATTTTCAGCTTTTTTTGTTCAGCCCTTTCCGATAAATATGAACCGGTTAATCCAGATATAAACATAGAAATAGAAGAGCCTAAGCTTGTCAAAATCACTAAATTGCTTTCTATTGAATTAATACTTCCTTTTAGAAGGATAACGAAGAAGCCTAATAAGATACCAAGAACCGTAAGCATGCCATCATAAAAATTATTTATGAAATATCGACGAGCAATAGCCCATAATCCGGTTATCCTAGCATATGTTTTGAGCTTGTCTAACATTTTTAATATTTATCTTTCTAATATATAGTAATATAAAATAGGATTAAATCCCATCTGTAAATCTAACTTATATATCTTCTACATACTCAACATTGATTATTTTTACGAATTTATAGAGTCCCTGTAGCTAAACTTAATAGTAAAGATATAACAAGTGTCACCACACCAGCGGTAACCAAATGTAACGAATACTTTATTCGACCTTGTCCTGAAATATTTCCCAAGAATATGCCTAGATAAACTAATAATCCCACAAGAACAATATAAGAGAAAATAAAGTGAAAAATGCCTAATTCTGTGCCAAAAAAGAAAGGAATCAAAGGTAAAATGGATCCTAATGCGGGAGCTCCCCCATCAACTAAAGAAGCAACAATAGTCGCAAACTTTTCAGCTTGTTCGATCATAGTCTTATTATTTTTGGTTTTTTTTGGACTGGCTTTAATTGGAATTAAAATATTCCTTTTACGTCCTGAATCTTCAGATTTAACGGGAATAACCATTGCTTTTTCAATTTCCTTACCTTCCATGATTTTTTTTGCTATTTCGAGTTTTTCCTTTTCTAACTCATCATTATTTTCGCCGCGTTCAAGAATTACCATTTCACGTTTGAGGTCATATACTTTCTTTTTTCTTTCGGCTTCTTCGGAGAGAAATGCACCCCATAGCCCACTAATTCCTATAGCTAATGCAGTAGAAAATCCTAAAATAACGATGGTAGAAGGGGAGTTTGCACCACTTCCAAATAAAAATAAAACAAAAGCACCACTAACAATACCTGCACAGGTTAATGCGCCATCAAAACAATTATTAAAAAACTTTCTACGAGCGATAACTCCCAGATCAGCCATTTCTGAGTAAGTCCGCCATTTTTTAATTGAAGATTTTAATCCCATTTTGTTTAATATACACCTTTAATCCCAAGAATTATTAGGGTTTAATTTATAAGCCGAAAGGGGGAAATTAAAATATAAAGATAAAAAGTCCAAATTATCGTTCATTATTATAATAATAGTAAAATTTAGCAGTTTTTAATATTTTTGAATTAAAATTCTTTAAAAACGATGATTTTTATTTGTCTAATCATATATTTATCTTAAAGTATTAAAATTTTAGTGAATTTCAAAATGGCATCCAATAGAAAAACAAAAGAAGAGATAATTTCACTACTTATAGAGCATTCTAGGATTATCTATTCAGTTATTAGTGATATGGGCGTATATTACTCCACTTGGTCAGATAATTTTGAATTAAACCAAGATGATTTAGAAAAAAAGAAAAATAAAATGCAATTATCAGAAGAGGAAGCTGATGAGATCAAAATTAGATTGATTCAAGATTTTTCAGATACAGGTGCTTCAGGGCTTGGAAATTTTATTAACTTGGTGTTGAGAATGGATAATGTTATCAATTATCCCCTTGAATTTGTTGAAATGTTACCAAAAATCAAGCTTGATCCAAAAATCTTTCAAGAGATAAAACCTCATTACCATAAATTAATAAATCAAATTCTTGAAATGGCTGATGCATTAAAAACGGTTCTAAAATATTTTAGAGATACTCCAAAAAAAGTATTTGATATGACAACAAAAATTCATGAATATGAAAATTATATTGATACACTTTATCGGCAATTCTTGGAATTCTTGTATTCGAATGAGAAAATTGATTTACGAAATTTACTACGAATTAGAGATAGTATAGTTTTATTAGAACAATTAGCAGATCGAATACACGATATTGCGGATGTAATGCGAGTTTTGTTATACCAATAGTCTAATTTAAATTTCGGTTTTATAGAACTCTGAAAAAATTCAATAAAAATTTTATACAATTTCCCTAATTTTTTAGAATCTATTTTGAAGCTGATTTAACTGTATGATTTTAAAACATTTATAGTGGAAAAAAAAAGGGCGTTTTTAATTTAAAAAAGTAAAATTTTTACGCATTAAATTCTTTTGGAATTGTAATATAATTCAAATAAAAAATTTTAGATATTGAAGTGGATAAAATGAACGGAAAAAGAAAATTTTACCTCTTGATAGCAATTTATCAAGTTTTGCTGGTATTTGTTGTCTTTTTTTCTGTAAATGGAATAATTACTTTTACCGTTGCTCAAACACCAAGTAATCTCGAATATTACCAATCTGCAACTGCGGGAATGCTAGGTTTATCTGCAGCCATAGCAGTAGGAGCGGCAGTATTAGGAAGTGGAATGGCCATTAAGACAGTAGGTACTTCAGCAATTGCTGCTTTGACAGAAAGGGAGGAATCATTCTTTAAAGCATTCTTGGTAGTAGCATTAGGAGAAGCATTAGCAGTATATGGTTTGATAATTGCGATTCTTCTATGGACAAAAATACCCACACCCTAGATTGCTCTTAAAAAAAAATCTTAAGATAGAGAGGGGATTTTATACGAGTGTCCCAGTTTCAGCATATGAATATACCTTTATACGAATAGGATTTCTTAAACAGTTGATAATGGATGATTTAACATTAAAAGAGTTCGACAATCTAACAGATATGGAAGATTTGATTAATTTCATATTGCCTTATTATCCTAACTTTAAAATCAGAGAAAATAAAATTGAAGAAATAGAAAAAGCATTGTATGATGTTTTTTTCAGGTTAATAGGGAAACTAATTAATGTATCTCCTATGAAATTGAGACTTTTTTTAAAAGATTATTTGTTAAAATATGAAATTATGAATATTAAACAAATTATTTTAAGTGTAATATTGGGAATGACAATTGAAGAAAAAGCGAGGAATATTAATATGTTGATTGAAAAATACCTAGAGAACACAGAGTTTATCAATAAATTAATTGAGACTCCTTCCTTAGAAAGAATTCAATTAGTTATGAAAGCTACAAGATATAATAAAGCTGTAAGGGAGGGTATACTTTATTTTAATAGTAATAATGAAATTTTTGTATTGGAAGCATTTTTAGACCAATTATATTATATAAACTTGTTGCAAAGAGAACATATATATGCTCATAAAGAAAAAGAAATGATCTCTCTGTTTAATTCACTTATCACAGAATTATATAACATAAATATAATTTATAGAGGGATAATAAATAATATTGATGAAAAATTATTAAGCCAATTCCTTGTTGAGAATTATTTATTTTTTGATATAAATAAATTAGATTTCTTAATTCATCAAAAAAACCTAAATGATTTTTTTATTGCACTCGATTACGAATTACATAAAATTACAAAATTGAATTATAATATATCCCTAAAAGATATTGAACATCCTATTTGGGAACTCAACAAGATTTATATCAATTATTACTTTAAAAAGTTCAAAATTAAAATGGATGATATAGAATATTTAACAATATACAGAATTATAGAATTAATTATAAAAAAAGAAAAAGAAATTAATATAATGATATTACCAAAAGTAGTAGATTTACTTCACAAGAAGTTTAATAAATTAAAGATTGTAGACAATAAATGATAATAGGGTGAGTTATATGGAACTTTTCAAATGGTTAATAGATATTGAGGAGAAGTATGAAGCACTAATAGAGGAAGCAAAAACTGAGAGTGAACAGCAAATATCCTTATTAAAGACCGAAAAAGATGGAGAGATGGAGGACCTTATTAAAATTAAAAAGGACTTTGTGGATTCGGTTTTAAATAATTTAATGACAGATTTAAAAGAGCAAATTTCAAAGTTTAAGGACACTTGTAATAACGAGATTGAAACACTAAAAGGTACCTATTTAGCTAATCGAGATAATTTAGTTCAAATAATACTAAAAAAACTAGGATATGATTTCTAATGGTTGAACAAAGAATTTTTGCATTAGGTGATGATGAGACTGTAACTATGCTTGGCCTTATTGGAATAGATGGAATCACCTTAGAAGATACTGGAGATTTTTTGAAAGAGTTCAATAAATTAACTAATGATCAATCTATTAGCATGATTATAATAGTAATCGATTTACCTAATGATATTATTGATTATTTAATTGATTATAAATTGAATAAGAGAAGACCATTCATTTTTTATATGCCAGATATTTTTAATTTACAAGAAGATTCTAAAGAATATATTTTAAATAGAGTATATGGTGCGATTAATAAGCTAGTTACTTAAACATGAGGGATTTGTATGATAGAAGAAAAAGAATTAAAACGAAACACTGGAAAATTAGGATTATATATGATTGAAAATGCACAACAAGAAATCAAAAATATTCAGCGAAAAACGTTATTTCAGAAAGCTGAAATCAGAAAAGAATACGAGGAGAGAATCTTTAAGTCATCTCAAAGGATTAGAGATGATTTTTTTTCTAAATACAACGAAATTTTGAATAAATCTTTAGCTAACTCCCTTATAGAATCTAAAGATCAGATTTTAAAATTAAAAAATGACATGATAAAAGATTTAAAATCATATCTACAAAAAGGGATTGGGGAAATAATTAATCAAAGGTATAATAATTATATAGAATTTATTATCAATCTTTTAAAAAGTATTAAATCTTCCATAGATTATCAAGGAGATATACTTATTCTTTTTAATTCAACCGATTATGAATACTTCTCCAAGAATTTCTCAAAAATTAAAGATATTTTTAAAACCCATCTAATTATTGATAAAAGTCCTGAAGAACACATCGGTGGCTTTATAATTTCCTTAATTGATGCTAAGATGATATTTGACAATACCATCGATTCATTAATTACAAAAAATTTCGCAGAGATAGAAATCGAATTCTCTAAAATTATATCCGACATTAATTATCAAAATTTAAGTGCTCAATTTGAAGAATCTATTAAAAATGAGAAAAAAAGTATAGAAAAATACTTGAGAAAATATGATAGCCTCTAATGAACAAGATTCTGGATATATCTCAGCAATTAATGGTTCTCTGATTGAAATTAAGGGATTAGAACATGAAATTCGTCTTCATGATCTAGTTAAGATTTCAAATATTAATGTACTAGGAGAAGCAATTCAGATTTATTCAGATAAAGTTATAGTCCAATGTTTTGAAGATACAAGTAATTTAATTTTGAATGAAAAAGTTGTAAATTTAAGTGAACCATTATCTATGGAATTGGGACCAGGTTTATTATCAAGCATATTTGATGGAATCCAGAGACCTCTAAAAACGCTTTATTCTGAATTTAATGATACTGCTTTTTTAAAAAGAGGTATAGATTTGCCTTCTCTTCCAAGAGAAAAAGAGTGGCCATTTATCCCACTAAAGAAAGAGAATTCTCAAGTAGTGAGTGGTGATATTATAGGAGTAGTGCAAGAAACACCTTTAATAAAGCACTATATTATGGTACCTCCAGGAATATCTGGAACTTTAAGTTCAATAGCTAAAAAAGGCGATTATTCGATAACTGATGACCTATATCAAATAAAGATTCAAGGGAAGGAAAAATCTTTTAATATGATACAAAAATGGCCAGTTACTAAAAGTAGACCATTTTTTAAAAAATTAAGTCCAAATGAACCATTAATTACTGGTACACGAGTGATAGATTTATTATTCCCTATTGCTAAAGGGGGAACTGTAGCTGTTCCGGGAGGATTTGGGACGGGTAAGACAGTAATTCAGCAAACATTAGCAAAATGGTGCGATGCTAATGTGATTGTATTCGTTGGTTGCGGTGAACGAGGAAATGAAATTGCAGATAGTCTTAAAGAATTTTCAAAACTAACTGACCCGCGTACTGGACGTCCATTATTAGAACGTGTTGTTATAATAGCAAATACATCAAATATGCCTGTTTCTGCACGAGAAGCGAGTATTTTTTCAGGTATAACTATTGCTGAATATTATAGAGACATGGGATATGATGTTGCTCTAATGGCAGACAGTACTTCTAGGTGGGCTGAATCATTAAGGGAAATTTCAGGTTTACTAGAGGAAATGCCTGCAGAGGAGGGGTATCCTGCATATTTGCCCTCTAAATTATCCAGTTTTTATGAACGCGCTGGAATCGTTAAAGTTTTAGGGGAAGAAGGGGTTAGAACAAAAGATGTCGGTTCATTAACTATTATAGGCTCAGTATCCCCTCCTTCAGGAGATTTTAGTGAACCAGTTACTGCTACAACAAAACGATTTGTCCAAGCATTTTGGGCATTAGATGCAAGGCTTGCTTATGCTAAGCATTACCCTGCGCTTAATTGGCTTGATTCATATTCAAATTATCCAGAATATATATCAAGATGGTGGAATAAACGTGACATTAATTGGTCTGAAATTGATATAGATTGGATAAACACACGTAAATGGTTAAATGAAATACTTTCAGAGGAAAACAATCTACGAAATATAACCCAATTGATAGGAGAAGAGAACTTGCCAGAAGATCAACGATTAATTTTATTTTGTGCTAAATTAATCAAGGAAGGCTTTTTGATTCAAAACGCTTTTGATCCAATTGATAATTATACTGATGCTAAAAAATTAATGGGAATTATAAAAATAATTCTCCTATTGTACCAAAAAGCAAAAATTCTGCTGGGACAAGGTGTTATAATCGAAGAGATAAAAGATCTAAACTTAATAAATGACATTTTAAGAATGGCCAGTACCATTCCGAATGAAGATTTTGAAAAAATAACAGAATTAAAAGAACGATTATTGAAGGAACTTGAAAAATTGAAATTATCTTATAGTAGAGTTGAATATTAATGAGTGTAAGTTATAAAAATATAAAAAAATTAATAGGTCCATTATTATTCATAGAGAATAATCATGAAGCTAAGTATGGCGAAATTGTAGAAATTAAAACTATTAATCAACCTAATAGACTTGGTCAAGTAGTTAAATTAAGTGAAGATATAATAGTAGTTGAAGTTTTTGAAGATACTAAGGGAATGTCCTCTGATAACTCAGAAGTGAGATTTACTGGATCGCCCTTTAAAGTTAAAATTTCTAAAGATATGTTAGGAGGAGTTTTTAATTCATTAGGAAAACCTATAGATATTTATACAAAAAAAGTTCTAAATTCTGATATATTGACGGATGTTGAAAAAGATATTAATGGTTCTCCAATTAATCCTTTCGCACGCCAATATCCTTCACAGGTTATACAAACAGGAATTTCTACTATTGATGGATTATTTACCTTAATAAGGGGTCAAAAACTTCCAATATTTAGTGGTCAAGGTTTAACACATAATAAACTTGCTGCTCAAATAGTCTCTCAAGCTAAGGTTCTTACAGAAGAACCTTTCTTAGTGATTTTTTGCGGGATTGGTATAATTCAAGATGAAGCAATATTTTTCATGGATCAGTTTCAAAAAAGTGGAAATATACAAAATATAATTTCCTTCATCAATTTTGCAGATGATCCAGTACTTGAAAGATTAATTATCCCGAAAGTTGCTTTAACAACCGCAGAATATTTTGCTTTTGAGAAGGAAATGCATGTTTTAGTAATATTAATTGATATGTCTAATTACGCTGAAGCATTAAGGGAATTAAGTTCAGCTAAAGAAGAAATCCCGAGTAGAAAAGGTTATCCTGGATATTTATATTCAAATTTTGCATCAATCTATGAAAGGACCGGTGTAATTAAAGAAAAAAAAGGTTCCATTACACAAATACCCATATTAACTATGCCAAATGATGATTTATCTCATCCAATCCCAGATACCACTGGTTATATAACTGAAGGTCAGTTGGTGTTAAATAGGAACATCCACAAAAAAGGTATTTATCCTCCATTTGATGTTTTAGCTTCAATTTCAAGATTAATGAAGGATTCAATTGGTAAGAATACTACTAGAGAAGATCACTCCGATATCAGTTCACAATTGTTAGCCTCTTATTCAAATGCATTAGAAACCAGAGATTTGATATCAGTTGTTGGAGAGGATAGCTTGAATTTAGATCAAAAAGCTTTATTGAAGTTTGGAGAAGGTTTTGAAAATAAGTTCATAAATCAGGATTTTACTGAAAATAGAGATTTTAACAATACATTTTCAATTGGATGGAATATTTTAGCAAATTTACCTAAAAATCAATTAATTAGGATTCATCAAGAGTATATTAATAAATATTATCCAAAATAGGTGGAAGAAAAATAAGTTTTAGAAAATTACAACCAACAAAAACAAACTTAATCAATATTTCAAAAAAGTTGAATTTTGTAACCAAGGGAGAAAGTTTTTTAGAATATAAACAGGAGCAATTAATTCAACAAATCAAGGTTTTCTGGCCTATTTATAAAGCATCACAAAAGAAGTTTTTTAGTCTATACTTTGAAGCTTTATTAAAACTCAATGAATCTTATAAAGAAATGGGGAAGAGAGAGATACTGTTGATAAATAAAATCAGTAGAATTCAATTCACACCTGTAATAGATATAAAATATAAAAAAAAAATTGGGGTATTATTACCGGATATAAATTATGTTTTAAAGCAAGAAAAGAATTTACCTCCATACTCTTTTGAAAAAACAAGCCACCATCTTGATGAATTATTAAATATCTTAAAGGAGTTTTTCAATCAGATTTTAATCTATGCTCAAAATGAAGATGCATTATTAAAATTACTTTTTAATTTTAAAAAGATATCACGCAGAATAAACGGATTAAAAAATGTGATTAGACCACAGTTGGAGAGAGACATTAAAACCATAAAAGATATTCTAGAAGAATCAGAAAGAGAAAATTTTGTAAGGTTAAAAAAAACTAAAGCTTTAATAAAATAATTAAACATTGTTTAAGGTTATGTAAGATGAAGCGTAATAATGAAATGTGTTTGTTTAAAATTAATTTAAATGCGCGTTATAAGGATCTATTCTTAATTAGATTAGCAAAATTACATGGAGTTCATATTAAGAAAAAAAGTGAAGAAATTTCCTCAAAAACTACTGATGAAGAAATAGTTTATAAGGAAAAACTTAAGAATTTACGATCAGATTTAGATAATCTATTTAAAAAGCTTGATATCAAAGAAAATGATTTATACAGTCTAAAAATAAAGGAATCTGCAAAAATAAAATACATCGCAAAAGATTCACATGAAATAATTAATCATTTATTGGAAGATATTAACTTTTATACCAATCGTTATAATGAATTAGAAAAATATATTGCGAATACAAAAATAGAACTGGAAAAGATTATAAATATTAAAAATACATATGAATTTCTCGAGGAAATCGATCTAACTCGAGATAATTTATCTCAATTAAAGAATTTAAATTTTGAAGTTTATACTACTTTTACAAAAAATATTAGCATTTTAAGAAGCGTTTTTGATTTTAAAGATATTCCAAACCTTATTTATATAAAAGAAATCTCAAGTGACAGAACTGCCTTTTTCATTTTTTATCCAAAAGATCATGTTAATATCGTAAGGGAAAGAATTAGTCTTATACATGCTGAGGAAGTCCCTATTTTAAGAAAATTTCTTCTTTCTTCTGGTATTAATTTTAAACGCATTAATAACGAGCTTGAACTATTAGAAAATTATCTGAGTAAATATGAAAATGAATTGCAACGAATAAGACATGACAATTTATTAAAGTTTGCCTCCATTAACGAGGTAATATCTAATCTTGAGGAATATAACTGGGCTGCTAGCCAATTTGAAGAAATAACACTAGATCGATTAAGTTATAAATTTTTTGCTCTTCAAGGATTTAAAAAGCAGATATTCAAAGAATTAACCTCCACATTTAAAGATGAAATTATGATTGAGGTATATAATATTGAAAAAGGAGGGAAAATTACAAAAGAGCAGAATTTAGAACGAAAACCTACAAAACTTAAGAAGAAGGAAAAAGAAGTAGATGAAGAAGCTAGAAAAGAGGATTCCAAGGAAAGTTGGGATGGATTACAGGAAGAAACTCCTACCATGATGTCTCATAATCCTATATTTAGACCATTCGAGACCTTGACAAAAATGTATGGTACGCCTTCTTACTCCGAGATAGATCCAACTGCTTTTCTGTTTTTCACGTTTCCATTTCTATTTGGAATTATGTTTGGGGATATTGGACATGGATTTGTTTTAGTGTTATCTGGTTTAATTGGAGCTATAGCCTTCAGAAAGCGGAGTGGAGGTATTTATAATTTTAGTTGGATAATCTTTTGGTGTGGTTGTTGGGCAATGTTAGGAGGGTTACTATATGGAGAATTCTTCGGTACCGAAGAGATTTTAGGAATTTCATTAAATCCTATACCTATACCCCTTCCTTTTGGTGGCTCTTTAGTATTATATAATCCTTTGAATAATGTGACTACTGTGTTTTTTGTAACTATATTTGTGGGGATCTTTCATATGAATTTAGGATGGCTCATCCAAATGGTCAATTTTATAAAATCCTCTAAAAAATATAAGGCATTTACAGAATCACTCATGAAAATATTCTTTTTAGATGGTGCTTTTTATCTAGTTTTGATATATCGATTTAATTTTAGTGCATGGTTAGCGCCCCCGTTTCCACCTGTTCTGTTTCCGTTAATTCCTGGTCTTTTATTGATTATTTTAAAACCTTTAGGGAAGATTTTTGGGATTTCCTATATAAAGAAAATGACTTATGGCGAATTATTAAGTGAGGGATCTATGGATACTTTTGAAACAATACTGTCCGTGCCAAGTAATATCCTCTCGTATATCCGATTATTAGCTTTAGCATTAGCTCACGTATCCCTAATGTTAGCTATCCAAGCTATGATTTCAATTATCCCTGGAGAAGGTATTTTTGTTCAAATTATAGTGATAATTGGGTTAACATTTGGTAATATTGTTGTTATTTTATTAGAAGGAGTATTAGTATTTCTAAATGCGCTGAGGTTGAATTTTTATGAATTCTTTTTCAAATTTTATGAAGGTAGAGGAATAGATTTTGTACCCTTTATTTTAGAAGAGCGATATTCTACTATTACGTTTGAATTTGAACAAAGGAAAGATGTTATTTCCTCAGAAATTGAAAAAGAAATTGAAAGTGAAAAGATTCGTACCGAAATTGAAAAAACTAAGAATTATATTACTAATGAATATCTTTAACAGAAAATTAAATAACCCAAATTAAATATGAATGACATTTTTTATAATAAAAGGTTCACACGTCTGCAAATTTTCATCCGATTAGTTTTTTTAGTAATTTATCTCATAGTTCTTTATATATTTTATTGGATTTTAATAGATTTAGGGACATATCCTTTTGTAGCAATTTTAATTTTAATCTTTGCATTATTACTTTTCTTAGGAATCTTACTTAAAAAAAAAGGAAAGTCATTATTTTCACGATTTAGACGAAAATCCCCAAATCTCTCCGATCGTTATAAAACTGAAAAACCTCGGGTAAGGAGAGTTGATCTTATTACTCTAGATACAAAATATCGAAAACCTATAGTGCGAAAATGCCCTAATTGTGGGATACAATTAGCAGGTTTCGTTAAAAAATGCCCAAATTGCGGGGAAGAAATGTTGAAGACTTAAAGAAAAATATAAAATTTAATATAACAAATTATTTTCAAGATATGAAATCTAAAGGTTATATCTCTGGGATTAAGGGCTCTTTAATTGAAATCAAAGGGTTAGAAAACCAAATACGATTATTTGATTTAGTAAAGATAACTAAAAGAAATATTTTAAGCGAAGTTATTCAAATACATAAGGATTATGTGGTTGCTCAATGTTTTGAAGATACATTAAATTTAACGTTAAATGAAGAAGTTACAAATCTGCATGAACCATTATCAATGGAGTTGGCTCCTGGATTATTGTCACACATTTTTGACGGAATCCAAAGACCCTTAGAAGATGTTTATTCCACACTTAATGATTGTACTTTACAAAAAGGGATAGAATTCCAACCCTTATCCAAAGAAAAAAAATGGCATTTTGTACCTAAGAAGAGAGAAGGTGATGTTGTTTATCCCGGAGATGTAATAGGAATTGTACAAGAAACCCCAGTAATAGTTCATAAAATAATGTTACCATATAATATGGAGGGAATGATAACCAGTATTGTTAAAGAAGGACATTATACGATTGTTGAGGAAATATATCGGGTAAAGTCAAATCAAAAGGAGAATGTTTTTTGTATGCTTCAAAAAACACCTATAACTAAACGACGGCCTTTTAAAAAAAAGATAGATCCTAAAGAACCATTACTTACTGGAATCAGAATGATTGATTTATTATTTCCTGTTGCAAAAGGGGGAACAATAGCAATTCCAGGAGGTTTTGGAACAGGTAAAACGGTTATCCAAGAATGTATATCTAAATTTTGTAATGCGGATATTGTTGTGTTTATTGGATGTGGAGAACCGGGAAATGAAATAGCTAATATTTTGAAGCAATTTTCAGAAACAATAGATTCGAGGAATGGACGTCCTTTATTAGAACATATTGTATTAGTTGTAAATACATCAAATATGCCTGTTTCTGCGCGTGAAGCAAGTCTGTTCTCAGGCATAACTATAGGTGAATATTATCGAGATATGGGTTATGATGTTGCTGTAATTGTTGATAGTATATCGAGATGGGCAGAATCTTTAAGAGAAATATCAAGTTTATTGGAAGAAATGCCTGCCGAAGAGGGGTATCCTGCCTATTTATCCTCAAAACTTTCTAGTTTTTATGAACGCGCAGGAGTGGTAAAAGTTTTAGGTCATGACTACAATGATCAAGAAATAAATGGTTCTCTCACTATAATCAGTTCTATATCACCTCCAGGAGGAGATTTAAATGAACCAGTGACAGCCGCTTCAAAAAGAGTGGTACAAGGGATCTGGGTTTTAGACGCTCGCTTAGCATATTTAAAGCAATATCCTGCTTTAGATTGGCTAAATTCTTATTCAAATTATCCAGAATACATTTCCGAATGGTGGAGGAGTAAAACTATTGAATGGCAAGCCCTAGATTTCGATTGGTTCGAATGCCGAAAAAGGGTTAATGAATTATTAGCTAAGGAGAATGAATTTCTATTAGCTTATCAATTAACAGGAGAACTTGATTTATTAGATTATCAGAAATTCAATGTTTTTATGGCGCGACTATTAAGAAATACTTTCTTAAATCAAAATGCATTTGATAAAATCGATAATTTTACTGATTTCAACAAATTAATTCTTTTAATTAAACTAATTTTGATTATAGATCAAGAGGGAAGAGCCTTAATGAATAAAGGGTTATTCTTTGACCAAAGTTGTTTTAATAAAGTTATTAATATTATTAAAGCGACAAATATGACAATATCTAATGATCAATTTGAGAAAATAATACAAATGAAGGATGAAGTTTTAGAGGGATGTTTGAGATTAATGTTTCCTTCGTAAGAATCCAAATAAAGAATCGAAAAATACGTATTAAATATTGTTTTAAATAATAACGAACTTCCCCTTGTATTTTAGAATAATTGGCTCTTTAAGGTTTAAACCACTCAAAGAAGTAATAAGTAATTGTTAAAGGATTAGCAATTACAAACTTTTTTCTAACAGAGGTTGCTAAGCGCCCAGCGCGTACCATATCAATAGCAGATATCTTGGCATCATGAGGAAGTACATGAACAATAAAAGGAGAATGCTCTAAACCAGGACCCCTTTTATATACTACAAAATCTGCTCCAAATTTTAGACCAGGTCTTGGAATATAACCTTTTTCTCTTAAATCTTGATATATTATAAATTTCTCTTCAAATTTGTGATGAATTTTCTTCCCAATTTCATAAAAATCATCGGGTGTTAGAGATTTATTTTGTTGTGGGTCAAAAAGGGTGATCCTGTCATTCTTTAATAAGTAATATGCTTCTATTACAGATAACTCCGAAGGTTTTGAAAAGTATTCTAATCTTGGTTTACTTATACCCAAAGGGGACCCAAAAAAACCTTTTTTAACATATAAATAAGAGGCATATAACGGATTGAATATAATCACTCTATTATTAACAAATTTAGCGGGTATTTTATCTGGAATATCCGATTCATCAATATTTTCTAAAGAGATCTGAATAGTTTTTTCTTGATCCATTACTCTAGAAATATTAATTGTGTCTTAATAATTCTTTTATAACGAATTTTACTTAACTCGTGGTATAATTATTAGACGAATTAAAATTATAAAAACCAGTGAATAATTTTATTAATTAATAAATTGATAGTTAAAGAAATTACTAGGGTGAATTTTTATGAATATTAGACGTATGGTAAATGCAGGGTCGTGGTATCCACGAAATGAAAATGACTTAGTCCAAATGTTACAAGAATTCATGAAAGATAAGGAATTTGGACCTGGCAAAGAATTAAAAACAAAAGGTTTACCAGAAAGAAAAATTATAGGAGGTGTATCTCCCCATGCTGGTATGTATTATTCGGGGGCGTGTGCAATTTGTACTTATCTAACCTTATTTGAAGAAAAAATACCAGATACAGTAATTGTAATTGGATTTGATCATCGTAATTATTTCCCGGATTGTTTATTAGAGGAAGGAGAATGGGAGACGCCATTAGGGAATTTAAAAGTAGACAGCGAATTAGCAAAAAGTATATTAGATGACTGTAAAAGCTTAGTTGCTAAAAGTTCTGCTTTTATTGGGAGTAGTGAAAATAGTTTAGAGCTTCAGATGCCGATTATAAAATATTTTGCTGGAGATAATGATGTAAAAATCGTCCCAATTAAAATATCATCTCATGAATATCCAGTTTTGGAAAAAATTGCTAATGAATTAACAGCTTTGATTCAAAAAGTAAATAAGGATATCGTGATTGTAGCATCATCGGACCTTTATCATGAACATGTTTATAATGAGCAAGAATTGCTAAAATTCAAAAAGAAGGATGAGAATGTCATAAATAACTTTATTAAATTAAGAGCACATGATATTTTTGACTTAGGAATGCGAGCTACAGTTTGCGGGCGTCATACAATTACTTTAGTCTTGTTGATTGGTACAAAACTGGGAGCTAAAGAAGGTAATTGTTTAAAGCATTATACAAGTATTGAAAGGACAAAAGAATTTGGGTATTGTGTCGGTTATTTCTCAGGAGTTATAACGAAATTATAAATTTTCGATTAATTTAAATGGAATTAATATATACATTAAAATAGTTATGCCAGAAGAAAATGAAAAGATAGAGGATTTCATTAGCCTATGGAAGAAAAAAATCGCTTCTGAAAATAAACCCTCCGCTATTGGTGATTCTTTAAATAAAATTGAAGATTTACAAAAAGAAAATGAAATTTTAAAGTTGAAAATTGCAGAAAATCTGCAGTTAATAACAAAATCAGAAGAGATTTTAAATTCTGCTATACAAGAAAAAGAAAAATTAAAATTAGAAAAAGAAGAGGCTCTCACAGATGCTACATTTAGAATTAACGAATTACAACAAGAAAATGTGAATCTTAGTAATAAAGTAAATAGTATGGTTAATCTATTACAAGAAAAAGATAAAAGTATCTCCCAGTTTCAAAATACTCAAATTCCAATAAAAGCCACTCAAGTAAATTTAAATAATACTATAGTTGAGGAGCTAAAGGGAGAATTATCCAAAAAAAATACTCATATACAAGCTCTTGAGGAGAAGATCAAGGGTTTACAACTTGAAAATGAAAATTTAAGTAAGCAAATGATTGAAAAAATGAAGAGTTTGCCTGTAGATTATGTTCTACCAGTAGTTACAACCCAAAGCACCATTATTAAACCACCTTCATCTGAAGGAGCATCTCTGCCTCTTGAAACGCTATGCCAAGATTTACAAACTGATTTGAATAAATATAAAAAAATTGTAGAAAAACTTACCGAAGAGAAATCTCAATTAAAAAAATCTTTAGAAGAGAAAGGAATTCAATTTAATGCTTCAGATCTTGAAGTATTGAAAAATGAAAATGAAATTTTAAAGCAGGATCTTGAGAAAATTCAACAATCGCTTAAAAATAAGGAGATAGAAATATCCCAAGTAGCTATGCGACAAGTAGAAGATAAAATTATGGATCTTGAGAGCAAATTAAGCGAAAAAGAAATTATCATTACTGAATTAAAGTTATCTCAACCAAACCAAACTCTGGCTTCTTCAGGTACGATGTCTGGTTTAATTGAAAATCTGCAGAATCAAATTAATAAATTGAAAATCTTGGTTAAAGAAAAAGATCAAAAAATTGTTGAATTGAGTAATGAGTTAAATAAAAGATAATTTTTTTAGAAAAACTATTGAATAATTTTCAGTTTCATTACTATTTAGTTATATTTTATTTTAAAAGCCTTTCTTTTGCTGGTTAAAGTAAATTTTATGTAGGATAAGAAATTATGAAACGAAAATATGTATAAATATAACTCAAAATTTATCTCAATATTATTTATTGGTCATTTAGCAATAGATAATATTATAAGGTTTAATAAACCAAATACACCCTCATTGGGTGGAACTGTTACATTTGGTTCATTAGCTTTAAGAAATTATACAAAACATGTAAATATTGGAATAATATCAAATATTGGCAAAAAAAATTTTTATGCATCATTTATAAATAAGTTCAATAAGAAAAATATTGATCTGGATGGTATAAAATGGTCTGATTCCCTTAATACTAATTTTGTTCTGAATTATTTAGACCATTCAAGAATTTTAACCCTTAAATCTAAAAGCCCTAATTTAAATTTTGATGATATTCCAAATTTTTATAAGATAAATAAACCAGATATTATAGTATTAGCACCTTTATGTAATGAAATTTCCTATGAATATGTTTCCAGAATTGTTTTAGAATTTCCCAAATCATATATAGGAATTGATTTACAGGGATTTATAAGAAATATAAATGAAAAAGGTGAAGTTTCTTATATCTCGAATAAAGAATTGCTAGAAAAAGTGTATAATATTATTGAATTGATAGGTGATCGTTTAATATTAAAAGGTTCTGAAATTGAAATGAAATTATTAACTGGAAAAGAAAATTTAGGTGAGGTTATGGAATATTTTCAAAAGTTTAAAAATAAAGGTATTTACATTATGACTTTAGGAGAGAATGGTTCTATGATTAAAAAAGAGGAGGCTCCCATAATAAGAGTTCCTGCATTCAAGCCTGTTGAGGTAATTGATGAAACTGGAGCAGGAGATGTTTATCTAGCCATTTTTCTTTATGAATTCATGACTTCTAATCGTTCTAGACATGATATTGAAGCATCAGCATATTTAGCTTCTGCTGCAGCTTCCTATTTAGTAGAAGAGAACGGTCCAGCGGGATTCCAGAGAAAAACCAAAGTTTTAAAAAGAGTAAATAGTAAAAATTATATAAATTGATTTAGTTAAAACTATTTATCATGCATATAAATAGTCATTTTGCTATAGGGATCATTTTTAGTTCTTTATTTCATTATTTCCTGAATTTTTCATTACTAAATTTTACATTAACAGTAATATTTTCTTTTATTTGTGATTTTGATGTGTTTTTTTCACAATATGCTAAAGATCATAATCATAGAATGTTATTTTCCCATTCAATTATTCCAAGTCTCCTTATAATAATAATAGGATTGCTAATTAATTGGCCTGTTCTATATCTAAGTGGATTTACATATGCAATCCATATTTTTATTGATACTCTTGATTGGGGCACGAATTTTTTCTACTTCAATAAAAAGTTATTAGGATTGAAACTTCTTATAACTAAAGAAGAGTTAGAAAATTTACCTAATTATTTGATGAAATATCAAAAATCTGAATCTTTCTTTGATGCTAAATATTATACTAATAAATATTGTCTTGGTATTGAGTTTTTGTTATTTATATTAATGATTTTATTTGTTTCTATGTTTGCTCTTGAATACATGTGGCTGATTGCTTTTTACTTTATTGGCTTGTACTTCCATTTATCAAGGCATTTTTTATTAAAGAAAATAGAAACCTCAAAAAATCCAAGTGACTAACCGTTAGAGAAGTAATATTTATTGGTTAAATTAAAAAGGTTTAAGAAGTAATCCAGTGTTTTTAATATAATAATTATTAAAAATAACTCAAATAATAACAAATTAAAGAATTTATAAAAATGTCTGATGAGATAAAAACCAAGGTTGGGATTAAATTAGAGGAAGAAATGATTTTTAAATGTGACCTGGGGACAATGAAAGTAAAAGATTGTTATATAGATGAAACTAATAAGGATGAAGTAGATATGCTTGGACCAAATCCCTCTAGAATGTTAGGGTTAGCTATTTTAGGGTGCTTAAGTGCAAGCTTTATATTTTGTTTAAAAAAAAGGGTTCTCTCACTTGATGATCTGAAAGCTATAGCAGAAGTGACTTTAGCTCGTAATGAAAAAGGTTTTTTAAGAGTCAAAAAGATTGATGTGAACATTGATACCATTATAAAAGATCCAGATGCGCGAAAAAGAGCGGAACAATGTAAGAAAATGTTTGAAAATTATTGCACTGTAACTCAGAGTGTTAGAGACGGTATAAAAGTAGAGGTAAATCTTAATTTTTAATCTATAACCTATTGATTCTCTTATAATATATTCCAGAGATAGAAATACATGCCCCCTTTTTATTTTGTAGTTTATCAGTGAGAAACTACTTTAAGTAAAAACTTTCAATCTTGAATTCCATCCTCAGTAATAGAAAAAATCGCTTCTCCTTCAGGTAAATGAGGGGCATCAACTAATTTTGCAACTCTCTGCTCTCCTTTTCCTTTACGCAGCCTAATTCTGATTGTTGCTCCATGAGCAATAATATTCCCTCCCGTAGCCGTTAATGGATCTCCATAAAAAACATCTGGTTTTGAAGAAACTTGATTAGTAATTAATACTGCTAATTCATCATACATTTCAGTTAATCTTAATAAATCATGAACATGGCTATTTAGCGTTTGTTGTCTACTTGCTAATGTACCACGACCTACGTATTCACTGCGAAAATGGCCAATAATTGAGTCCACTATTATTAACTTTATATTTTTTTCATCTACAATTTTTGATGCCTCTCTGGCTAATAAAACCTGATGATCGCTATTAAATGCTCTCCCTACTGTAATATTTTTTAAAATTATACGATGATCTAAATTTTTTCCTTCAGCCATTTGAATGATACGTTCTGGTCTGAAAGTCCCTTCGGTATCAATGTATAGCGCATTGCCTTCAAGACCCCCATCCTCATAAGTCAATTGGACATTAACACAAAGTTGATGAGCAATCTGTGTTTTACCTGTTCGATATTCTCCGAATAGTTCAGTTACAGATCCAGGTTCAATACCGCCCATTAGTAAATCGTCTAAGTTCTGACTTCCCGTGGTTAAGTGATT
>RDOE01000029.1 GCA_011364975.1 Promethearchaeota archaeon
ATTATAAATCCCTTAATATTTAACAATAACTCATGGCATGACATATATCATATTTAAAAAACTTTATTATAATAAAGAATAAGCCTTTCATTATGCTCTAAAATAGTTTTTTCCGTCTTTTATCGCAAATATGTCATAATATTTTTCTACTTTTTAAAATTAATAGAAAATGGTGATAAAAAATTACTAATGTATATATCTCAGATACATCCGTGTCGATAAGTGCTGCGGTTAATGAAATCTTTTCTTATTTAGAGCAGAATGGGACAAAAATACTAAAAAGTTCGAAAGAAGTTTACATAAAAGTGAATGGTATAGATTTTAAGAAGCATAGTTTTACATCTCCCAAAGTCTTAGAAGCTACAATAAAATATCTTAAAAACAAGGGTGCTAAAGTTTTTGTTATGGAAAATTCCACTCAGGCTAATATGACGAGAATTGTTTTCGCTATTAACGGTTATAAGGATATATGTGAAAGAACTGGTGCGGAAATCATCTATTTAGATGAAGAAGATGAAAAAGAGTTTGAATTTAAAGGTAAACCCTCAGCGGAGATTAACCCTAAAGGATATAATTTATCAACCTTTAGATTACCTTCTACGATTGTAAGGATAATAAAGGATAGAGATTCAATCTGCTATATTAACTTACCTAAATTAAAAACTCATTCTATGGCAAGAGTGACTCTGGGAATTAAAAATCAATGGGGTTTTCCTCAACATGCAGATCGTGGAAAAGATCATAACTATAATTTACATTCAAAATTAGTTGATGTTTATGGGATCATCAAACCTGATATCACGATTATAGATGGAACCGAAGGAACTATTCACGGACATTATCCTCCAACAGTCTGGGAAGATAAATTGGTAATACCATTCAATATATTAATAGGAGGGATTGACACATTAGCGGTAGATGTAGTTGGGGCTAAAATATTTGGTTTAGCTCTGAGCGAAGTACCACATTTAAAACTAGCATATGAAAGGGGATTAGGAGAGGGACGCCTAGAAAAAATAAAAGTAATTGGAAAGGATTTAAAGATGTATACGAAGAAGTATGATTGGAATCTCCTTCAAGAATTTCCTAAAGACGTCAAGATTGTTAAAGGAAAAGAATTGTTATGTCTAGAAGGTTGCCAAAACAACCCATTATCCATATTACAAGTATTTTCTAACGATCATAAAGAAAAGTTTAAAGGAGGCTGGTTTATAATAATGGGAAAAGGACACGACGAAAATATTGTAGAAACATTAAAAGCTGAAGGCTATAATAAAGGTTTAGTAGTAGGATATTGTGCAATTGACGAAGTTGGAGACAAAATTCGTGAAGCATTTGGTAAGAGAAAAGTGTTCTTCTCAGGAGACTGTAATAATTTAGCGGATACAGTCAAAGCAATACTTAAATTAGCCGGTATGACTGTATTCGATCTTGTTCCTATTAGCTCTGAAGAATTAATGCCTCTCATAGAAGAAGCAAAAAAAAATGGAAGTACTGCTCTTACTCCATTATAGACTAACAACAATAAACAATACAATAATCATTTTTATTTTTATAGATCAGACCCTTGAACCAATTCCCTCATAATAGAAATAAAAAATCGTCTCATTAATTGAAAAAATATGGCTCTTATTTGTTTTTCACTAAAATTCACACATTTTATTCAAAAATTATATTTAATCTAATTCTATTTTGATAAGTAAATTATTAAATACAAATTTCGATATTATATTTAAAAAAAAATGAATATTTACAACGGGTGAAAAAATTGGAGGAAAATGAAAAAACTTTAACACCCGAAGAGATTGAAAAACAAAAGAAAATCGTAGATCAATTATATAAACAAGAAAAAGAAGAGTTAGAAAAATACTTAAAAAGTACAGAGGAAGAACGCAAAAAAGCGTTTGAAGCAAGCCAAGAATTAATTTCCGATTTAATATCCCAGAAAAGTTTTTTTCGTGAAAAGCAGAGAGAACGTGATTTAGAACGAATAGAATTAAAACCAGAGATTGGAAAAGCAGGTACTGCAATTGAAAAGACTATTGAAACTCAAGCCTTTTATAGAGATAAACAGAGAGAGGAAGATTTTACGAGAATGGATTTGAAGCCTGATATTAAGGGGGTAGCTGAGGTGATCAGTAAAACCATTGATGAAAAGGCGTTTCTCATTGAAAAGAAAAAGGAAAGCGCTATACAGAGAATGAAACTAAAACCAGATATCGAAAAAAGTCGTGAAGCTATAAATCAATCAATTGGAGAAAAAGCTTTTATGATTGAAAAGAAGAGAGAATCTGATTCTCAAAGACATGAATTACATCCCGACATTGAGAAAGTAGCAGAAACTATTAGTAAATCTGTAGGAGAAAAAGCGTTTATGAGGGAAAAACAGAGAGAAGAAGATTATAAAAGAATGGAATTAAGTCCTGATTTTCGAAAAACAGGTGAATCAATTAATAAAACTGTTGCCCAAAAAGCGTTTCTAATAGATCAAAAAAGAGAGATGGACTCCAAAAGAAAAAGCTTACACCCGGAAAGAGAAGAAATTAGTGGGACTATTGAAAAAAATATTAGTGAAAAAGCATTTCTAATAGATTTACAAAGAGAAAAGACTCAAGAGATAAAGACATTACAACCAAATATAAAAGAAGCAAGTGAAGCTATTTCAAAATCAATTAGTGAGAAAGCTTTTTATCGAGAAAAATACAGAGAAGAAGATGCTAAAAGAATGGAATTAAAGCCTGATTTTTATAAAGCAAGCGAAGCAATCAATAAAACCATAGCAGAAAAAGCATTTATTAGAGATTTACACCGAGAAACCGACCAAAAAATGAAAGAAATAAAGCCTGATTTTGAAAAAACCACTGAAGCTATAACTAAAGTGATTGATGAGAAAGCCTTTATGATTGAAAAAAAGAGAGAATCTGAATCTCAGAGACATGATCTACATCCTGATATCGAGAAAGCAAGTCAAACTATTAATAAATCGCTAGGAGAAAAAGCTTTTATAAGAGAAAAGCAACGAGAACAAGATTTTCAAAGGATGGAGTTAAAACCTAACCTTGAAAAGGTTGCTGGGAGAATAGAGAAAACTATAGAAGAAAAAGCATTTTTCCGGGATAAACAACGAGAAAAAGATCAAGAAAGAATGGTTCTTAAACCTGATATTGAAGGAATCGGCTCAAAAATTGAATCTGAAATTGAAAAAATTGAAAGTAAAAAGCGAAAAGAAGAAAAAAATTCCAATTAGATTTTTTTCAGTTTAACCAATAAATCATTTATTTGCATTAAATCTTAATAAAGAGTCAAAATTCCTGTTTTCTAATTTTTTTTTGTATTGTAAAATGGAGGGATCTACAATCCCATTGAAATTGGTTATTGCATGTTCAAATTTTTGATAGAAATCCTCCATAACATCATGTAAAATTACGCGTTCTGCTGCGAGGTTAGTTTTTTTGGAAATCGCAATCACTGATAATCTTCCCTTTCGTTCATATAGGATTCTTGTTTCTTTGAAATTAATCTCTTGTATTTCATCTTCCTTTGATTCCAATTTCAATTCATTTATAAATAAGTTTAAAGCGTTCAAAAATCCGCATATTAGATCCTCATTCGAGAAAAGTGTTATATTTGTGGTATACTTATTACAAAGAAGTAAAGAACCAGTAAGATTATCAAGAAAATAAATTGCATGAAAGCGTTGCTCGTTGGAATTTAAATTTTCGATATTGAACCCGTATAATTTCTTCGGATTGGGATTATACCAATTGTATGTCATTATATTAATGATCTTCTTTGATATTCTTTATCTATAGAAACATGAAACTATGCTATGTTTAAAATGTAAATAATATCTTAGTGTTATATCAAATCAATCTCTTAAGATTTATGATTAGAATCATAATCTTAGGCACTTATAACTTAAAAATAAGACAGATCACTATAAAATTATTAATATAAAAAAAAAAATAAACATTAAAAACAAATACGATTTATTATTAGACATATACTCTTTTTATGAATTTCACTTTCTGATGGTTATGGTTGTAAATAACAACGATGTTAGGCAAAAAAATAAAATTTCTGTTGGTTTAATTATAACTGAAGATGACTTAAATTCAACATTTTTCCCCGAGGAAGTTAAAAAGGAAATCAGAAATTCTTCCTTCTATTTATTAATTTTCATTTCAAGGGAAGATTCAATAAAAATCAGCTGTTTTCCAACTAATACCAGCAATATTAAGAAGATTCTAATTAAACTAATAGAATTTTCTCCCGAATTAGTAAAAGGCATATCTACTGTATTGAATGAACTCAATTTAAGTAAGGAAATTTTGCATACAACAGGTATCTGTTATGAATTAGAGAATTGTTTCTATGAAACTTATTTAATAGGGGATGTCCTTAATAATGGACGAGTATCATTAGAAAGTGTAAAGCAAAAGTTTATGGCAATTCCTCAAGTAGTCAATGTAAATATAGAAGAGATTTCAATCAACGCTAAATAATCATATTGACGAATGAAGGAAAAAAGGATCGCCGTACACCACAAACTCTTTCACTCTAGGTTAAAATTCAAAATGTTTTTTTATTGTTTAACGAAGTAACGCTTATTTCTATTTTTTTAACTATTATTGAGTTTTAATGGCGCTTAATGTACGCCAGGTTTTCCAGAAAATTAACCATAAGATTATAAAAATAAAAATAGTCGTGAAAAAAGTATATCCCCCAATAAAACCATCAATCATGAGTGAAAAGGGTATCCCTGCGATACAAAAACCTATCAGATAACCATATCCCCAATATCTATTTTTTATAGCGATTATTACTCCAGGAATCATAGTTGTCAATATAATTGATAAAAAGGCTAAAATTTCATATTCGGGAGATGCATTGAAAATTAAGATCATATTCACCCAAGATATCACAAAACCTATCGCAGCAAAAAGGAAGGTAAAAATATCAATTTTAAACTCTGGTTCAGGTCGACCAACAGTTTGTTCATTCTTTTTCTTAGTCATGCTTTTCAAACCTATTCTCTCTTGATTGAAAATACTCAGACTTATACATCACTTAAGTATTAATTATAAATATTCATCCGATTTAAACCTTCTAATGGGGGAATATTCGCGAAGAATCATCTAGTCAAAGCAATATTTTTCCCTTGCTTTATATATAAATGAAATAAATATAAGATAAAAGTTTAAAAACCCTTAATTAATATAAATTCCTAGAAGATAAAAACTTTTAAATAAAACATTTTGTTACTTAAGATAAATAAAATAGGGATGTTTAAATATCTATGACTCCTGCCCCACCCTGGATTTTTGTCTTTTGGTAGTGTGGTCAACACACTCATTTCGCCCTCCTCCCCCTATTTTATTTTATGACCTTCTTATTAGGTCTCGGGGCAGGAGTCTCCTTTACCATATTATACGAGCAATAAAGTTCTGACGAAGATTTATTCTTTTATTTCGACGAAAAGACACAAATATACTGATTTCAAAAAAATAAAAAAAAAAAGAAAGTTATTCTAATTTTAAAATTTTTTTCATCCATTTTGGCATGATAAATCCTATATAATAAAATGTGCTTGCCAACACCATAACTATCCTAAAAATTATCAAATTGACCGGGTTAAGTGGTAAAAATCCATCTCCTATAGCACCGATCGCGAAAAGATTGAAAGACAAAATTAAAAAACGCCCTTTCCATTTGATCGTTTTATCTTCATTTTTCATCGATTGAATAGAAAAGTCATTCCCCGTTATAGTGCTAATTAATAACAAAATAGCAAGATAAACTAATGCAAAAGCTTTATATTCAATATCAATCGCATTCTCTTTAATCCCGATTAACTCATCAATTGGAGCTCCTGGTACGGAGAAAAGAAAGATAAAAATGTAGATATAAAAAATTAAAGATAATATCGCAAAACCAATCAATAATGGCTTTTTTAATTTTGGATGCAATGCGGGAATATAAATCTGAAACCAAGCAAAAAGTGCTAAAGGTGCTCCTAAGGTTCCTAATAATACATAAACCGGATATATAATAGCCTCGTTTGTTATTAGCCAATAAACATAACCCAAACCACTAGGATACCACGGTGACATCGTGAACATTATTGCAAAAAAGAAATAGAAAAGAGTTTTATATTTTAGCTGGATTGCTTTAATTAATACCAAAATGCCATAAAACCATGCGACCGCCACACTTATAGTACCAAGAATTCCCGAAAGTTGGCCTAGAGGGTCTAAATCAACAAATAATAGTTGTATCATACTAATAGTTACTTAGATTTGATTTAAAAAGATCTTTATTTGGGTCGAGGTTTCATCCTTAATTTGAAATATTTTATTTTATTTCGAAAATTTAATTTTGGTTAATTTGAATGATCCTTTGATATGTTTAAAAACAAAAAATTCATTATTGATGATAAATTCCTATTAAAATTATTCTAAGTTTTTAATAAAACAGAGAAAAATAATAATTAAAATACGATTAGAAATAGTAATAAATTTTTATTTGAGTAAATTTTATTTATTCAAACGAATTTTTAATCAAAACAACATTTAAGGTTAAATACTTATGACAGAAGAAATAATTAGACGCACGACAAGCATATGTCCAGAATGTCTTCAACCTATTCCAGCAGAAATCTACGTCGATTCCGAAACAAACTGGGTTATGATGCGAAAAGATTGCGAGGAACACGGTCATTTCAAAGATAAACTTTCCATTGATCCAGAGGAATACATCTGGTCTGAAACTTTTACAGATGAAATTGGCTCTACGGTGAATAATTCTACTAAACCCGAATGTCTCGCATCAGGAATCAAGCAGACCGAAAATGGATGTCCATATGACTGTGGACTCTGCGAGAATCATAAATCTGCTCCTAATATTGCTCTACTTGATATTACAAATAGATGTAATTTAACCTGTCCTATTTGCTTTGCTAATGCAAGCGCAAAAGGATATGTAGTGGAGCCTACATTCGATGAAATTACCCGGATATTAGAGCATTTCCGATCTATGAAACCAGTCCCTCCCGTATTATGTCAATTATCTGGAGGAGAACCAACAATCCGAGATGACCTTCCAGATATCATTCGAAAGGCTAAGGAATTAGGTTTTATCGATATCATGGTCACCACAAACGGAGTACGATTTGGTAAATCACCAGAATTCATGAAAAAATGTATGGATGCCGGAATGGACGCAATTTATTTACAATTTGATGCTACCGATGATGCAGAAGCATGGAAAAAGATTCGAGGTGTTAACTTATGGCCTTTAAAGAAAAAAGTTATCGAAAATGCACGAAAGATAGGATTCTTTGGCATTATGTTAGTCCCGGTCATTGCCAGAGGTGTAAATGACCACCAAATTGGTAATATAATGAATTATGCGAAAGATAACTGGGATGTAGTTTCAGGTATCATTTTTCAACCAGTCTCCTTATGTGGACGTATTAGTTTTGAAGAACTAATGGATTTAAGATATACCACATCTGACTTGAAAGTCGCTATTAATAAGGTGACTAACAATGCAATTAGAAGGTTTTATCCTATTGCAACCACAGCAAAAATGACTCGACTACTTGCCTGGTTCGATGATGTGGACGAATTTTCCATGACTAGTCATAAAGATTGTGGATTTGCTACTGTGTGTGTGATTAATGATAAAGGCGAATGGGAGTCTATTGATTCATATTTCGACGCTGAAGGGTTAATCCGTTGGTCCAACAAAATTTACGATATGGTTCAAAAGCAAGAGGTTCCAAAACCAACTAGTTTATTAAAGGGAATTAATTTGGAAGATTTAGGTGCCCTAGCTTCGACAGTTGGTAAATTTGTGGATGACATTACCAATTTAGGTTATCGAAATTTGATGCGGGCTTACTATTTAGCAGGTGCTGCCAAATATGTTAAACATCCTGAAAAGTTTTTAAATAGTAAGACTTATCAAGGCTTTTTACGACTTGTTGCGTCGCCCAATTTTGCCTCATCAGCAAATTTCTTTCACAATAAAAACCTTCTAGTCTCAGCAATGCATTTCCAAGACGCTTATAATTTTGATCTGGATAGGGTTTGCCGTTGCCTTGTTCACTACGGTGTAATCGATCCAGAGGATAATACTAAGGTCTTAGAAGTCCCATTCTGCGCTATGAACACTCTACATCGCGAGCGTTTAGAGCTGGCGAACGCCATTAAAGGGGAGAAGGCGAAAAATGCAGAAGTTATCCAAGCTGAGATTGAAGAGATATTAGAAACTGTGAAAGAATAAACATCTATTTTTAATTTTCAATTTTTTTACTTACCATATATTATAAACTTTTTAATATTAAGTTCAATAGAGATAATGTATTCAGTAGGTCCCTTTTCATATTTAATAATAGAGAATGAAATGATGATTAATTTATATAAACTGGATACAATAAAAAAAGGTTAAATGTTTTAAAGCTTCTACAATTATAGAGTAAAGGAAATTACAAAATGCTTGATATTTACATCTTTGAGAATACTTTCCTCTAATAAAAATAAAGTTGATTTAGATTAATGAAAAGTGTTTCAACGAATTTAAAACGAGTTATTATCACGAAAATTGAGCCTGGCGAAGATCTTATTGAATCACTTTCTCATTTAATTGAAGAGTATAAAATAGGATCAGGCCTAATTAACTGTATCGGAGCTCTTAGAGAATTTACATTAGGATTTTTTAATTTAGAAAAGAAAACTTACGATTTTAAAACATTTAAAGAAAATGTGGAATTAATTTCTTGCATTGGGAATATTTCGTATAAAGATGATAAACCAATAATACACCTCCATGTTAATGTAGGTAGGAGTGATTATTCTGTTATTGGAGGTCATCTTTCCCAACCATGTATTATATCAGTCACGGCAGAAGTATATCTTTTCGAAACCGATATGAAAGTAGAACGCCTAAATGATGTAAGATTCAACCTTTCACTTCTTAATATAATGTAAAGTAATGTACATATAAATTATGGCAGATAATTCAGAAATAATTGGAGAATATCGCGGGAAGGTTAAAAATAGGGTTTTAACCGCTCTTTTGCAGTCCTATATGGATAACCTTGATTATGATGGAATGAAGTCTATTTTAAGAGAAGCCGAATTATTAGATTTAAAGGACATAAAGAATGTTAATCCTGAGGGAGAGATTGATTTTTTTTCGTTTAAAAAAATCATTACTGCTCAAAATTGTCTTTTATATGATTCTTCCCAATTATTGTTTGAAATAGGGCGCAAATTTTCTTTTTATTTATTTCCCTATGGTAAGGATTTTAGCGAAATTGTATCAGATTTAAATTATTTAATTCAGACTAATTGGAATGTAAAAGTTTTAGAAGATACAGCGGACTCAGTTGTAATAAGAGTTGACAAATGTATATTCTGCTCGGAAATTGGAGTTTCTTGCGATCTATTTAAAGGATTTTTAATTCATTCTTTAGAAAAAAATTTATCATCGGATTATACTGTAATTCCTATCTCAGAGAAAGAAAATATTAATGATCCTCGACATAATTCTTTTATTTTGAAACTAAAAATTGAAAAAACATTTAAAACCTAAAACAACGAAAGATTAAATATAACAAAAATCAAAATATAGTTTATTGATTTTAACTAATCCAAATGATTCTTTAATTTAAAAAGTAACATTGCCTGCTGAAGATTTATTAACTGAGAAGGAATATGTATTTAAAATAACGATATTAGGCGAAAGTGCCGTAGGTAAAACCTCATTAATTAATCAATTTGTAGAAGGATCATTTCAAGAAGATTATAAACCGACTTTGGGGGCAAACATAGTTCGGAAAGATGTAAATATTGAAAAGGTTAACGCTAAGGTACGTTTAATAATGTGGGATCTTGCTGGCCAAGAAAAGTATAATGTTATTCGTAGCATGTATTTTCAAGGATGTGTTGGAAGTTTGTTCGTCTATGATATAACACGACATCAAACATTTGATAATATCGAATCCAAATGGCTTAGAGATTTTAAAAATTATGTGAAAAAGGAAGGAGAATACGTATTAATTGGGAATAAGATAGATCTAGATGATGAACGGGTGGTTAAAGCAGAAGAGGGTAAAAAGTTGGCAGAAAAAATAAAGGCTAGTGCTTTTATTGAAACGAGTGCTAAACTAGGAGAAAATGTCGAACATGCATTTAAAAATTTAGTTTACAAAATTTTAAGAAATTACGGAGAAAACATCTAACCAATCTTGTATTCCTTCAAGTGTTATTATACACTTCTTTTAAGTTAAGATTCATTCATAGTAACTAACATATCTTTTTGGGATAATAATGAAAGAATTATCTAAAACGATAACTTTAGCACCTAAATCAAAAATTAGAGAACTTTTTGATCTTGCTGCAGGACGCTCTGATGTAATAAGCCTTGGTATAGGGCAACCTGATTTTTTGACCCCTCAACCCGCAATTGATGGTACTATCGCAGCTCTTAACAAAAAAATCACATATTATGCCCCAACAAGAGGGGTGCCAGCTCTTTTACAATCAATTGAGAAAAAATTAAAAGTTGATAATAATATCACTACAAATTGGAAAGATAATATAATTGTTACAAATGGTGGATCTCAAGCTTTAAATTTAACTTTTGCAACTCTTTTTAATCCTGGTGATGAAATGATATTATCCTCGCCTAACTTTATTTCATATTTTTATTTAGGGTTATTTTATAAAGTCAAAGTAATTGAAGCTCAAAGAAGACCAGATTTTGGTCCAGATATTGAAAAAATGGAACGCTTAATTACCAAAAAAACAAAAGCAATATTAATCAATTCCCCTAATAATCCTACAGGTTATGCTTTAACGCGTAAGGAATTAGATCAAATTATTAATCTCGCTTCATCCTATGATCTTTATTTAATCACTGATGAAGTATATGAAAATTATCTATATGATGGGACAATACATACAAGTCCTGCGTCTTTAGATGAAATGTTTAACCGCACAATAACAATAAATGCCATGTCTAAATTATTCTCTGCTACCGGATTCAGATTAGGTTATGTAGTTGCTAACAAAGATATAATAAACCTCATGGAAAATTACCATCAATATACCGCAGCTGGGACAAACCATGCTGCTCAATATGGATTTATTGAAGCACTTAACATGGATAAAAGTTTCTTCTCCCCCATCCTGCAAAGCTTTTACCAACGTCGTAATTTAGTATATAAACGATTAAATGAATTAGACCTTAAAGTATCGAAGCCAAAAGGAGCATTTTACATTATGCCTTCTCTTAAAAATTATAATATAAATGGCATTGAATTCTCTGAAAAACTAATGAAAGAACAAGCAGTTGCCCTAGTCCCCGGGAATGCATTTGGTTCCTATTCAGATACAATGATAAGAATATCATATGCCACTACCATTGAAAAATTAGAAGAAGCTATGAATAGAATTGAAAAATTTGTTAAAACTTTATAATAATCTCTTTATAATAAATAGGTTTTTAAAAGGGTTCCAGTTAAAAGTTCAATTGATTTAAAGATATCTTCTAATACTATATGCTCATTTTCTTTATGAACAACCTCAGGATCACCCGGGCCATAAATTAAAAATGGGATTGGATTTTTGGGTTGTATTAAAACACCGATATCTGTTGCATAAGACAAGCCTATAAACTCAGTGTTTGCTAGTTTCTTGAGATTTTGAAGAAAAGGGTGATTAATATCGGTCTGAATTGCAGGTAAAGTAAGCGTCACCTTTGTTTTTAAATTATAAGGAGCGAGATCTAGATTCCTTAAATTATTGATGAGTAATTTAAGGTCTTGTTCCGGTACTAATCGATAATCTATTGACATTAATGTTTTTTCTGGGACAATATTATGAGCAATTCCCCCTTGAATAGTGCCAATGTTTAAGGTAGATCTTCCCAATACAGGATTTTCTTTATCCTCTATACATTTGTAAAGTTTTGGGATTAAATTTAATGCCCCCTCTATTGAATTCAATCCAGAATGCGGTGTAGAAGCATGAGCTGCTTTACCTTCAATTTCTAGATCTAACCATAATAAACCTTTTTCAGCAATTCCAATTTTCATATTAGTTGGTTCTCCAACGATTAAAAGTATTGCATCTTTCATTACTCCTTTTCTCGTACAAGTGTAAGCTCCTGTCATCCCTGCCTCTTCATCTGCGCTTCCTAAAAACACAAGAGTATATTTCTTTAAAAATTTGGGGTATTCTAAAAGCTTCATTATAGTGCCTATCAACATTACTATCCCTGCTTTCATATCACAAGCTCCTCTTCCAAATAATTTTCCATCCATAATTTCCGCAGAAAAAGGAGGAAATCTCCACAGATTTAGATCTCCTGCAGGAACAACATCAAAATGCCCAGAAAATATAATTTTTTGGGGACCTATTCCTATTTTACTAACCAAATTATGAAGTTCGGTATCTTTCTTATGATAGGGAATAACTTCATTAAAAAATCCTTTTGATTCCATAAACACTTCCGAGATTAAGTAATCGATAATCTCTTTAGTTTTCCCCGGGGGATTCACTGTAGGAAACTGGACTAATTTCCTAAGGATCTTGATCAAATCATGTTGATTCATGGTTTTTAATAAAAATAAATTCTATATCGGATTTATTTTAATAAACTTAAACAAATATAATTTTTGGAATTCAAGGAATCACTTTAACATTATGTTACAATATACCACACTGAACCGTAATATAACTCATCAAAAAAGGTAAATTATGATATGACCTATTTCTGCTTTATGAATCGAAAATCACTAGGAATCCTCTTTATTATTATTGGTATATATTTATTAGTTGTAAATCCTATGCTTTCGATTTTTTTTAACCAGGTGGTTCCAATAGGTTTTGATGTTGTTCTTGAACCGTTAAATTATTGGATTGAATGGTTAATGATCTACGGCTGGATTACTATTGTAATTGCGATATCATGGCTATTTCTTATATTAAAAGGTAAATTCTATATTAAACAACATTAAACTAATTTAAAAAGATCGGAATTTAAATATAATCCACTTCAAAAGGTGTTTTTGGAAGAACTTCAGCACCTTTTTTGGTTACTAAGGTTGGAGATTCTAATCTTAAACCTCCTAAGCCTGGACGATTAAATACTATGGCAGCAATTTCGACCATATTCTCCTCAAATATCATTGACCCCCAATCCTTTCCGGGCACCACAACAGGCCAACTCTCATTCCCAATGCACCCTATCCCATGGCCTATACCGAAGAATAAATCATTGGCATAACCTTGTTTATCTGCGACTTTCCTAACTTCTTGATAACAGTTATCAAAACTGGTTCCAGGAGTCATATTATCAATTAGTGCGTAGCATAATTGTTCAAATACTTCATTAAATTTCTTTAATTCTGATGAACACTTTCCAAGTATATAATTATGGCTCAGATCTCCTAAATAACATCCATATTCACTATGTAAATCAACAAGAAGCGATTCTCCTTCCTGTACAATCTTATTTGTTGCGGGTGTACAACCATTGAAAGTCCAACTTGCTCGATATCCTGATCCTATTTCTTGATTGCCTGTAAATGTCCACTCATAATTACTTCCTGCTTTTCTCATAGCAAGGGTTCCAATTCCTGCAATTTCATTTTCAGTGAATTGTTTTCCTGAGGATCTCTGGCTTAATTCTTCTCTAACAGCATCTTGTCCAATATCTGTAATTTCGCTCGCTTTTCTTAACATTGCAATTTCTTCAGGTTCTTTAATAAATTGGATTTGTTCTGTTTTCGGATTGAAATCAACCAAGTCACATCCTGGAAACACACTTTTTAAAAATTCCGCTTCTGTATATGAAAGCATTTGACCCGTCACACATATATCAATCCCTAATTCAACTCCAATTCTTGGAGCTTTGCTTTTGGGGTCAAAGACTCCCGCCCTTTTAGCAGCGCTCTGAATTTTTTTCTCCCAGTAAAATCCTTTCATAGGACCCCAACCACTAACTTTATCTAGATGAGACTCAGCTTTAACTCTTTCTACATCCAAAAGTACTGTAAATAATTCTGGATCTCCAAAACCCTCTCTGGGGAGAAATAAGTAACTTTTCCATGGTACGAAGCAGCCAGAGAGATATGTTATGGATTTAACTCTTGTTAACATGCAAAAGTCTAAATTAAGTTCTTCCATTGCAGCTTGATATTTCTTAATATGGCCATTCCAATCTATCTTTATATCACTCAATGTTTTTTATCTTCTCTTAAATTAGTAATAAATCTAATTTCCAACATGGTTTTAATAATTTTAGAAGTTTAATGAAGTTATACCTTAAATTTACATCCTCATAAAATTAATTAATAACTCAGGAATGTAGAGAAAAATTACTGAAAATTGATATTTAAAACAAATAAGTGTTATTTATACAAATCTGCTGATGATTCTTTAATATTACGTGAAACTGTAATTACTCTAGCCATATCTTCATATTTCTGAACAATTTCTGGAGGCAATGTTGAATTAATTTTTAAAAGTGCAAATTCAAAATGTTTATCTTCGATTGTTTCGATATCTTCCATTAATTCCCGTAATGCTTGCATACCAGCTTCTCGGCAAACGTTTTCCAAATCGGCTCCACTATAACCATCAGTTAATTGAGCAATATGCTTTAATGAAACATTATCTGCTATAGGCATGTTCTTTGTATGGACTTTTAAAATTTTCTCTCTTGCTCCTAAATCTGGAGCAGTTATATAGAGTAATCTATCAAAACGACCAGGCCTTAATAAGGCAGAATCGACTAAATCGGGTCTATTTGTGCTAGCAATAACAATAATCCCTTTTCTATTTTCTATACCATCCATTTCAACCAGGATTTGGTTAACAATGGAGGCAGTTACTGGAGAACCAGAAGTCTCAACAGAAGCTCTTGAAGAGCTAATTGCATCTATTTCATCAAAATATATAATAGAAGGAGATGCTTGGCGTGCTTTCCGAAATATTTCTCTAACGGCTTTTTCACTTTCTCCAACCCATTTAGAATAGATCTCTGGGCCCTTTACTGTAATAAAGTTTGATTGGCTTTCATTTGCTACTGCTTTTGCTAATAATGTTTTTCCACATCCGGGAGGACCAAATAACAAAATTCCATTAAGTGGTCTTATACCCGCTTTTTCAAACATTTTTGGATACTTTAAAGGCCATTCCACAGCTTCTTTTAATTCCTGTTTTATTTCTTCTAAACCCCCAATATCATCCCAACTTATGTCAGGGATATCTATCATTATTTCACGCATAGCCGAAGGTTCTATCATGTTGATAGCTTGCATGAAATCATTATTGCTGATTTTTAATTCAAGGATTATTTCACTGGGAATAGGTTCATCTAAATTAATTTTAGGTAAAATCTTCCTTAAGGCACATAAGGCAGCTTCTCTGCAGACTGCCATAATATCAGCTCCAACGAATCCATAAGTAATTTCGGAGTACTTACTTAAATTAACATCTTCTTCTAAAGGCATCCCTCTCGTATGGATTTGAAGAATTTCTTTGCGACCTTTGTTAGTAGGTACCCCAAACTCAATCTCCCTATCGAATCTTCCTGGTCTCCTTAGAGCCTCATCAATTGCATTAATTCTATTTGTTGCCCCAATGACAATAATTTGTCCTCTCCCCTGTAATCCGTCCATTAATGAAAGTAACTGGGAAACAACTCGTCTTTCTACTTCTCCAGAGGTATCTACTCTTTTAGGAGCAATTGAATCGATTTCATCAATGAAAATAATAGAAGGCGCATGTTGTTCAGCTTCTTCAAATATTTCTCGTAATCGTCCTTCACTTGCTCCATAAAACTTACTCATTATTTCTGGACCATTAATAGTAATAAAATGAGCATTGGATTCTTGAGAAACAGCTTTTGCCATTAGGGTTTTACCTGTTCCAGAAGGCCCATAAAAGAGTACTCCTTTAGGAGGATCAATATTTAATCTATGAAATAACTCTGGATGTTTTAATGGTAATTCTACCATTTCTCGAATTCTTTGTATTTCATCGGTTAAACCACCCACATCATCATACGTTACAATTCCCCCCGAAACATTTAGTAATGCAACACGTCTGTTAACCTTTATTCTTGTATCGCGAGTAATTTTCACAACTCTATTAATAGGTATGGTATTTTCTACCACCAACCGTAGTTTTCCTAATGTTGGCCGCCTTTTTTGACGACTCACCATGTTCATTAATTGCATCATAGGATTATCTTGGTCACTTTTTTGTACTATTGCACCTAATATTTCAACAATATCCCCCGCTACAACGGGTTTATCAATGAGTTTTGTAAGTATGGATTCTGATTGCCTTTTTAAGTCGATATTTGCTTTAGTGGGAGTTAGTTCTATTTCGTCAGCAGGGACAATTCTTGCTAACCTAATAGTAATATATTCGCCAATAGTAGCTCCTGCGTTAAGTCGTTGTAATCCATCAATCCTAATCACACCAGATCCCTTATCTGTAGTACTAGAGAGCACAATTCCTGCGGTTCTTTTCTTACCTATAATCTCAATAATACTACCAGTATTTAAACCCATTCTTTCTACGATATCTTGATCAAGATAGCATAAGGAGCGTCCACTTCGACTTTTTTCTAATTCTTCTACTCGAACTTTTACCTCTTCAATAATGGAATCTTCTGAGGGCATAATATAATTATAAATTTTTTAATTGAATTAAATTAACAATATTTTTATCAATTTATTAAAGTAATGGATGGTTTAATTTCTTTTGCATTATTTTTTATAATGAACAAAGGGCTAAGAATTTTCTAATTCTCCAAATTTAGATTGTCATGCAAGAAGCTAATAAAATGGTCGGAAATCTCGGTAATTTTAAGTAGTTTATCAGTATTTTTTTTAATAAACAGTTTTCTTAATTTAAGAATTCTTTTTTTATGAGTTTGATAAAGTTGATTCTTAAAAATATTTCCAACAACCATTCTAGTTATTTTATCTAATTCTTTATTATATTCTTCAATTTCATTATTCTTGGATTTTTTTTTCTTAAAGTCCACATGTTTTACATTAAAGTATTGTTCAATTTGAGAGATTAGAGTATTAACTTCTAATTCTAAATTTTCAATCTTAAACAAATTTAATCTCCGGAAGGGTTTATCCCAATAATAGGTATTAAACTTGTCAAATTTACTATAAATTGTAGAAATTACCGAATTAGGTATTGGTAAACCTCTTTTTTCGTTCCATTGCATACAAATTTCCAACGGAGTTGAGATATGAATAATTATAAAATCTTTCTTTAATTTTTCTGCAATCTTTTTTAAATCATGCCTCATACTGGTATAATAATTCATATCATCACTGATTACAATAAAGTTTTCTTGTAATGCAGACTTAACCTCAATTAAATTTCTATTCCGAATGAATTTCTCATTTTGATAATCGAAATCATCTGGAAACAATCTCTTACGTATTATGTCAGGATCGATTATTTTAACTTTTAGAGTTCTCTGTTGTTCCATTTTCTTTTTGAAGAGATAGGCAAATGTAGATTTACCTGATGCAGGTAATCCTGCCAAAATTAAAAGATAATTGTTATTTTGCAACTCAACTATCAGATCCATCAAAATTTATAATTAATTCATGTTTTTGTGCTCGATTCAATTTTTTAATTTCTATTTCCCTTTGCATAGCTCTTTTCCGTTCTGTGAAAGTTTCAAAATATTTTAGTTCAATTTTTTTTTTCCCTCTACAAAATTTTGCACCAATTCCCTTTTTATGCTCATCTAATCTTCTCTGAAGATTACTTGTATAACCAGTATAGAACCTTTTTTTATTATTTTTAGCTATCGTTTCTAAAATGTATACATAATAAACAGACAAAGACACATCACTATTTATAATTTGATCCTTGTAGTATATATTTTTTTACCTAGGAAATAAGTATTTTTAATATTTCCCCCCATTTTAAGATATCAAAAGATGTTCATACTTTTGTTCCTTACAACTTTATTTTAAAATTAAATTTATTAATAAAAACTATTATAATTTTTAAAGTAATAATAGGTTTAATTTGGTGAGATGTCTTTCCTCTTGGAGTTTGCTTGATTAAGTGGGATGTTGTGTTAGGGGGAACAATATATATGAAATATCCACCAGATTTAATTATACCTGATAATATTGTGCAACAAATCCAAATTTCACATAATTTCGTTGAATCCTATATCACCATTGAAGAGACAAATTGGAATTCTATTTCTTACTATAATGAAGATAAGGAAGTAATCATTGTTTTAATTTTAGATAAATATGATGATGGTTCTGATTTTGTGGTAATCCTAGATGAATTTAAAAAAGAACTTGAATTAGATTTATCTGAAGAGAACCTTAAAGAACATTTAGAGAGAATTTATAACTTATCGTTAAATGTTTTAGGAACTCGAGATGAGGTTATCTCTAAATTAAGTAATGAACTAGCCCAATTGAAAACCTCAGAATATGATTTAACTAAAAGATTTGATAAAATAGCAAAATCAGATCATCTTAAAGTGAAAAGTAAAATCCAATTCTTATTAGCTATTAACGAAGAGGTAAAATATGATCAATTGCGCAAATCAATCGATACGAGTAAGAGATGGCTTGATTCTGTTCTTGAAACCCTCATTAAAAATAACATTATTGGATATAATAATAAAAAAGATTCATATTATTTGATGTTTTGATATTTGTAACACTTCTTTTATAAACAAATATATTCTTAAAAATACTTTCACTTTAATTATTAATTTATTTCAACTCAAAAAATTATAATCCTAATTCACTATGAATCTTTCAAAAGAAGAACAAAAAGAAGTTATAAAGGTAATGGAATCCCAGATGTTAACGTTATTACACGGAGAAAGTGTTAAAACGTTTGAAAAGGAATTTGCTAACTACATTGGAGCTAGATATGCCATTGCTGTTAATTCAGGAACAGCAGCTCTTCATATTGCAATTGCAGCATTAGATATTGGACCTGGAGATGAAGTTATAGTACCCCCCTTTACTTTTATTGCAAGTGCGAGTTCAATTTTACATAATAATGCGATTCCAATTTTTGCAGATATTGATGATAAAACCTATACTTTAGACCCAAATTCCGTTAAAAAGAGTATAACAAATAAGACTAGAGCAATTCTTCCTGTTCATCTCGCGGGAATTTCTTCAAATCTTGATCCACTTCGAGAAATTGCTTCAGAACATGATATATATATAATTGAGGATGCTGCTCAATCAATTGGAACGAAATATATGGGAAAAATGGTAGGTTCTATTGGAGATATTGGTTGCTTTAGTTTTTATCCATCTAAAAATATTACAACCGGAGAGGGTGGAATGATTGTGACCAATGATGATCACTTAGCTGAACAATGTCGTTTACTTCGCCACCACGGGGAACCAGAATGGTACGTTTACAATAGGCTAGGATATAACTATCGTATGACTGAAATACAAGGCGCAATAGGAAGAATACAACTAAAACGAATTAACGAATTTATAAAACTACGAAATGATAATGCAAAATATCTAACTAATGCTTTAACAAACATTAATGGAATAGATCCTCCATTTGTTCCAGATTATTGTGATCCTGCCTTCAATTATTGGATAGGCCGTATTCACCCCGAAATTATTGGCATGGACAAAAATGAATTTATTGAAAAATTTCCTCGCAGTAAAATTCTCTATCCAAAACCCTTATACCAAACTAAGTTGTTTTTGGAAAAAATTGCTTATCCTAAAGGTTGTCCTTGGTCATGTCCTTTTTATGGAAAAGAAATTGATTATCGAACTCTTCAATTACCCGTCGTTGAAAAAGTAACTAAAGAAATCTTTGCTCTAGACATCCATCCGAAAATCACTAAACAACAGTTAGATGAAAACATTAAAATAATGAAAAACCTAGCAAAATAATATAAACAAAGTTATTATTATTGTATGAAAAAGATAATCATTAAAGTAACTGGACTTGTTCAAGGAGTTTTTTTTCGATATACTACTCGTAAAGTCGCTCGTAAATTGGGTTTAAAGGGGTATGTTAAAAATATGCCTGATGGAACTGTTTATATTGAAGCAGAAGGCGAGGAAAATGATTTAAAACAACTTTTAAAATTTGCGAATACAGGGCCACCCCACGCAAAAGTTGAAAATGTGGAATATGAAATAAGAGATGCAGATAATAAATATAAAGGATTTGAATATGCTTATTAATTTTAAATGGGTAAGAATTGTAATAACACCATCTATCTAAACCTCTTCAGCCAAAATAGTGATATTACCTAGATATTATTAGAGAAAATAAATAATATATCGATATTATTATGTATGGAATATTCATTGAAGAAAGCTAGATATCTTGAGATCTTTAAAGCTATTAACCATAATAAGATTAAATACCAAGGTCCCCTGATTCTACAGATGTATGGTCTTCTCAATGATTTGAATCTACGGAGAGAAAATCGCTACATCCTTTGCAACTTTATAGATCAAAATAGCACATTATTTGACCTTAAAGAGGATATTTATGAAACTAACAATGATGTTTCACTGAATCAACTATTCCTTTTCGCTTATCATAAGGCAAAAGTAAATAATCTATTAGGAAGTCTATACAATGAATATATAAATAGTGTGAATGCGATTTCTAATAAAATTGATATTACCATCAATTAATTCAGAAAACTCAATATAATCTGTTATTTTTTCATCTTCTTATCTGATTTATAATAATAGTTAGATGCAAATGATTAATAAGGATAAGTTTTATTATGAATTCAATAAAAAAACCAAAAATAGTTGACCTACTATGGATGTAGAACCAAGTTATATTATTAAAATTTGCTTATTAGGAGAGGCAAATGTAGGTAAAACCTCGTTAGTTTATCGTTTTATAGAAAATAAATTTCGAGAAAACTATAAAAGTACATTAGGAGTTAATTTGTTGAAAAAGGATCTTACATTTCAAGAATATGGTGATGTGTCTGCTCAAATCTGGGATTTAGGAGGGCAAGAAAGCTTTAGAAATTTAAGAAAACTATATCTTGAAGGTGCTAATGGGGCTCTATTAGTATATGATTGTACCCAGACAAAAACGTTTGAAAAACTACAAGATTGGATTCAAGATTTTAGAAATGCAAGAGGAAATGAACCAGTATTATTAATAGGCAATAAAGTTGATTTAGATAATAATATCAAAGTTTCAGAAAGTGAAGCAAAAGAGTTTGCTAAAAATTATAGCTTAAAGTTCATAGAAACTTCCGCAAAAACAGGCTCTAATGTAGAAGAGGCATTCATTGGAATTATAAAGTCAATTCTAAAAAAAACTTTGGAAGAGTAAGTATTTTTGATCTAAAACTTTCACTATACCAACAAATAATCTCCCCTATTTTTAGAGGTATATTTTTAGAGGAAAAAAAGTTATTTATAAATGCATTTATAAATAAAAATTCATTTAAATAAGAATACTTCATCTAATTGAATATAATTTTTCTTAATTAATTCAAATCATGTTTATTAAAGTTGAGTAAGATGGCAGAAGAAGAAGATGATTTTGAGGAAGAATTTGAAGAGGAAGAAGAGGAATCGGATGCTGAATACGAAGAAGGCTTAGATTACAAGATCGAAAATGTAGTGGCGACAGTTACAGTTGAAATTACTGAAAAAATAGACTTAAATCAAATTGCTCGGAAACATGCTGAGGTTGAATATAATCCTGAAAGATTTCCTGGCTTAGTTATGCGAATTGAAAAGCCAAGAGCTACTATTCTAATTTTTTCTACAGGAAAAATGGTGGTAACTGGTTTACGTAAAGCAATTGAAGCAGAACGTGTTGTTGATAAAGTTGTTAAAAATATACGAAAAGCAGGGATTAAGTTATCCAACCCTGAAATTACAATCCAGAATATAGTTGCAAGTGGAGATCTTCATACAAATATCGATTTGAATATGGCCGCAATTGTAATGGAATATGCTATGTACGAACCTGAAGTATTTCCAGGTTTAATTTACAGAATGCAAGATCCCAAAACTGTTTTTCTTATTTTTTCTACAGGACGTATAGTCTGTACGGGAGCAAAACAGAAAGAAATAGTTAGAGATGCTGTAAAGAAACTAAATCAGCAAGTTCGTGAATTAGGTGTCGCTAAAAAGGATTTAGGCGACAGCGACTATTCAGATATTACTTTTATTTAATTTATTTTCATTATTTTTTTTTTATTTCTCGTAAAAAATACACACTTTAACATTTATTAAAAATAATTAGGGATTTTTTTCTAATCATTGAGTTAAATAATAGAGTATATTTATTTAATCTCTAATTGCCACTAAATTTCTGATAATTTTTTCTTAAAACATTTGAAAGTTTAACTTTCCAAATTATTCATTTTGAAATACAATCATGAACTCGCAATAGTTATTTCCTGTTTGTAGACTACAACTTATTTCCTGAGCAAAGCAGTGGACATTAGATATTTTTTCTACAATTCCTGCTAATAAACCTGCTTCGAAAGAACAAAAACTACCCTCAGTTCTTATTCCTCGGTTAATTAAGTCTTTTATTGAAGAATGGTCTCTTAATTTTAATTGAACTATTTCATTTGTACTTTCAGAAATTTCCACCTTACCAATATTAAATTCGGTAATAATTTTTTGTAATTCATTAGGGATTTCAGTAACATCGTTGATTTGTTTAACTTTCAAGATGGTACCAAGCTCGTGCCCTAAATAATAAAAAATCGCTTCTAATTGGTGTCCTAGTGCTAATAATGCTCCAACTTTCATATCCCCGATTTCTTTTCCTGCTTTCAAATGTTTTTTCATTTGAGTTAATATATTTGAAAGTAATTGTCTATCCATTTTTTTTCCTTTTATATTTAATTTTGTTTTATTAATTTTTTAATAACGAAATAAATCTACATATTGTTTTAGTTACTAAAGTTTTACTGATGTTATGAATCCGTAAAGGATCGCATCAATAATATCTTCTTCTTGAATATTTAACGTTAATCTTCTGTCCGCAATAACAATTGTGGGTAAAGAGGTAATTTTATATTTGGTTGTAAGCAAATAATTTTTCTCAACATCTATTTTTTCAATCAACAACTTTTTACCAAACATCGATATATTAATTCGTTTCAGCATTTCTTCCACAGGCCTACAAGGTGCGCAATGTGTCGATGAGAAAAACAAAACTTTTGGATAATCATCCCCAAAATTTACAGCCATAAGGTACCCTTAAGTTTTCCGGTAAATAATTTTGTTTTTTGTTTAAAAATCTTTATATTTTTGATATAGATTTATGATTATTGCACGAAAAGCCTCATATACTCCCGTTCCCGTTTTAGCGCTTGTTTTATAATATCCTAAGAATTTTCTTTCATTCACGATTTTTTCTTCTTTGATATTATCTAATGTTTTCTCATCAATAAGATCAATTTTGTTTCCAAAGAGAATTATTGGAATATCCCCACAATATTTCTTTATATCATCATGCCACTCAGATATGTGATCAAAACTATCTTCTTCTCCTTGACCATGGCTGAATACGATAATTGCTGCCTTACTTCCCTTATAGAAGGTTGGTCTCATAAATGAAAATTCTCTTTGGCCGGCTATATCCCAGAAGAAAAGCTTTACGGCACTATCCTCTATTTTTTCATCATATTGAGAAAATTGAGCCCCGAGGGTTTTAATATATTCTTTTCGGAAACTACCTTTAGTGTATTTCTTTATCAGAGATGTTTTTCCGACGCCTCCGTCTCCAATAACTGTTATCTTAAAAACGAAATCTTTTCTTTCATCATCTCTCGTCATTTAATCACATCATAGATTTATTTCTCTATTTCATTTTTTATTCTAATCTATAATGAAATATAGATTATAATTATAATTTTTTATTTATATTGATTGTTATAATGTATTTAAACACTATAAATCTTTATAAATAGAGATCAATCATCTCTAAATAGATTTAATCAAAAGAAAAAGGTGAAAAATAATAGATATTTTAAAAACGACATCTAATGTAGTTAAAAAACTAATTAAGAGGAAAATTACACTAGCAATAGCAGAATCCTGCACTGGTGGATATGTCTCAAATATGATAACAAATGTGTCTGGAGCCTCAAATATCTTCGACCGTGGGATTGTTTGCTATAGTAATCTTTCTAAAGTTGAGTTACTTAACGTAGATCCAATTTCTATAGAAAAATATGGTGCTGTTTCAGAATCAATTGCGCAACAATTAGCATTCAATATTAGAATACTCTCAAATACTAATATAGGAATAAGTACTACTGGGATCGCAGGTCCTACCGGAGGAACCCCAGAAAAGCCTGTAGGTTTAGTCTATATTGGTTTTTCAAGTGAAAATGAAACTTTGGTAACAAAACATCAATTATCTGCGGAAAGAATAATTTTTAAAGAAAAAGTATTTGAAATAATTATTTCATATTTAGAAAAATTAGTAAAATAAAAATCTAACTTTAGCCTCAAAATCTCCTTAAGCTTGATCTAAAAGAAAACCTTTTTCCATAATTTTCTTTTTAGAACCATTATCATATTCGACACTTATATTAACCTCGGGAGCAGTCACAAAATCCCAGTGTATTTGTGAAACTGATGACCCTCCCATCATTTTATTCGACCCAAATGCTAAATGAACACTTCCATTGATTTTTTCATCAGTGAGTATATATCCAATTGCTTTTGTAATTTCGGGATTACAACCAATACCAAGTTCACCAACGTTATAAGTTCTTAATTCTTTTAAGTTATTCTTCTTATCGATTTCTTCACTTTGTTTAAAAGTTTTTACTAAATCTTCAAGATTCTCATCGGCGGAAACCTTATCAATCAATAATTTTCCTTCCTTAAAAGGTAAAGTTATATTTTTTATGATTTTATTACTCAACCTGTCTCGTGTCAATGGACAGTAAAGAGTTCCTTCTCCAGCTTTCTCATAAGGTGGTGTGTATAGCTCACCTGCAGGTAAGTTTCCTCCTAATAAACCATTAGAGATTCTTTCTTCTGTAATTATTCCATTATCTAATATTACAGGACGATCTTTTATTGAAATCCAAAAATCAGTTCCATAATCATCAGAAATATATACTTTGCTCGCTTTTAAAAAATTTTTACTTAAATTATTTGTTATCTCTTCCATTTTTTTTTGAGGTACACTCATCCCACCAATTATAAATTGTTCTAACAAACTATAGGGAATATTATAGTAATCCGCTGCTTTTTGTGAAGGCCAACCTGCATAACACCACTTTTTACCCGGAGCAAATTGTTTATTTGCTCCATAGATTACATCCTTAATGGGGCTTTCTCTTTTAACTTTCGCTTTTAGTTTTTCACGTGTTGCTTTATTTAATACACCAGGATCTTCATATGGTTCAATAACAATATATGCATCCATTGTCTCTATTAATTTAAGGTAATGCATAGGTGTTCGCTCAAAAATACTACTTTTTATTGACTCATCTTGGAATAATCTTTCATAATAAGTATCGCTATAACATATGATTTCTGGAATCCCACCTTTCATAAAAATTTTTAACGCAATTTCTTCCAAAAGCTCATTACTATATAAACCACCCTTTATTAAGACAGTTTCCCCTTCTTTTTGTATATTTATAAAATTAGCTATACTTTCAGCACAGTATTTGATTTTTTCTGGAGTAATCATGTTTTAAATTAAATTTAACATATTAATTATAGTTTTTTGACTGAAAGCAGGATGAAATTCCTATTGCTAATATTTTTGTTCTATACATTGAACTTAGTCAAAGAATTTATTAGACTGTCTAGTTATTATTACCATATTATAAAAAACCAGATTTATTAGCTTAATTTTATTATTTTTAAAAGAGATTTTCGATGGTAATTAGAGAAGCAGGTGTTCTGTTCAGAGGTTTTACAGTTGTAAAAAAGAGTTATCATAAAACTACTCTTGGAAAAATAGATTCTGATCTAAGGAGTGGTTTAATGACTGCATTAATAAATTTTGCTGAAACTGCATTCTCAATAAACAAGGTCGAATATTTCGAGGGTAAGAAATTTATTATAGCATTTAATAATAATCAAATTACTTCGGAAGATGCTTCGGAGTCTGAGCTTTTAATTTCTTATGCAATTTTAGACAAAGAAAAAAAAGTGGATAAACATATCCGTAAAATTATTTATCCTTCGTTAAATCGAGTTTCTGAATTATTTATTGCCCAAAATAATGGAAAAAATTTATCCGAGGTATCTCAATTCAAATATTTTAAAACAGTTCTTGATACAATATTTGGTTCTGATACAAAAAATATTGATCAAAAACTACAAGGTCTATTTTATTAAAGTTACTATTCCTGCTTCTTAATAGTTTTAAGGAACCATAATAATATTGGAAGTGCAATTGTTGCATCAGATATAATGGTAGAGTATTTTGCCTTCTCATTAACTTTTCCCCAAGAAATTGCTTCTTGTAGAGTGGCTCCGCTTAGACCACCCGGTTCTGGACGATCCATAGTTATTTGAATCGCATACATAGCCGAATTAGGACAAAATTGGAGAGATTGCATTATAAAATTTTTTGGTACTCCTCCTCCAATAATACAAACCCCCGCATGTTTGCTATCCCAAGCCAAGTCCACCATTTTTAACATATCTTTAAAATGATTAAGATTAAGCTTCTGAAAATGAAAACCTAACTGTAAAGCAAGTCCAGAATCAGTAAAAGCAGGACAAAATATGGGAATATTTTTTTCAGAACAGATTTTTAATATAGAATTAGAGTTATTTGGAAGTTCTTGTCCAAGATAAGATAAGAAAGAACTTACTGACATATCATTTTGAGGTATTTTGAGGGTAGAAATAAAGTCCTCAATCCCTTCATATACCTTATTTGGTAAATATACATCATAAATTCTGTTTAATTCTTGATTATGGAGAGAAGAATCATTGATCTTAGTTCCATCAATTTCTCCTTGAAGATGATGGAATCCCAGCGTTTCTGCTAAATCATGTGTTAAATTTGCTCCTGTCGTAACTAAAATATCAATAAAATCTTCTTTAATGAAATCATATATCACACCTTGCATACCGGCAGGTACTAAAGCACCCGCTAAACCAAAAAATTTAGTGCATTCCTCATCTAGAATCATTTGCTTATAAATATCACACGCAATTGCCAAACGTTTAGCATTAAATCCAGAGTTAGAAAAGTATTGAATAATATCTGTTATATGATCCTTAGAATTAATCTTAAATTGATTTACTTTTTTTAAATTTTTCTTAAAGTCCTCATCATTTCTCATTATTAATCACACTTTTGAAGATATAAAAGAAATCAATTCTATTATAAGTTTAGCTGCCAAAGTGGAAGTCATATTATTTGGTAAATCTAAATTTGGTGATACTTCAACTAAATCAAAAGCTTTGATTGTAAATGATTCTGCTAATTTTTTTAGGATATACCAAAATTCACGGTAACTGAATCCCCCTGGAATTGCATATCCCGTTGCTGGTGCTACCGAAGGATCTAATACATCTATATCGATGGAAATATATAAATTATATATTCTTGATTTATTAAAAAAGTTAATTACATAATTAGTATATTCTTCTAAACCGTATTCTTGTATTAAATATGCATTTAGGTGTGTAATATTTTTATCCTTTGCACTTTCAAGTTCTGGAATATCAATATCCCGTGTTCCTACAATCATCAAATTTGTGTTATTAATATTTTCTAAATCAAATGTTCTACGAGATATCGTAGCGTGAGAATAGACCCCTTTATCCCAGGAATCATAAAAGTCTAAATGTGAATCAAAGATCAATACTCCAAAACCTTCCTTATCCTTAGTTTGCTCACTAATTGCCTTTAGAACAGGATAAGTACAGAAATGATCACCACCAATCATTATAGGAATTATGTCACTCTTTTGTTGATATAAATCTTTAACAAAATTATCAATATTTTTAAGATTCTGTTCAATAGCTTTAGGTTTTATCAAAATATCTCCAAGATCAACAACATTTAATAGAGGTATCTCAACACCTAATTCTGTAGTAAGAGCTAAATTTTGTGTAACATCACGAATTTTATTTGGCGCAATAGCCGAATTTGCTATTTGAATCGAGGTTAAATAATCCCAGGGAATCCCAAAAATCACAAAAACAGTCTCTTGACCAATAACCTCTCCAAAATCGAAAAAAGTCATAAAGATATCCTCAACTCATTATTACATTTGATCTAATGTTTCTATTCCTAAAATATTTAATCCAATCTTAATCACAATCTGAACACATCGAATGAGAAATAATCTAGCTTTTTCAAGTTCCTTATCATTAGAAATGACTTGGCATGAAGAATAGAAAGTATTAAAGGCTTGGCACAAAGTTAAAAGATATTGTGGTATTAGATGAATATTATACGTTTTTTCAGTCATTTCAACTACTTCGGGAAAATAAACTAATTGATTTATTAAGATTAATTCCTTTTCATGGTTCAATAAATCCCAAATTACATCTCTATCTATTTCAATTGCAGATTTAGATATAATAGAACTAATTCGGGCATAGCAATATTGTATATAAGGTCCTGTTTCCCCCTCAAAAGATATGCTCTCATCTGGTTTAAACACAAAGCCTTTCATGGGACTATACTTCAATATAAAGAATTTTAACGCCCCTAGACCGATAATCCCAGCCCTTTTTTGTTTTTCAGCTTCATCCAAATCAGGATATCTCTTATTTACTTCTTCAAAAGCAAGATTTTCAATTTCTTGGATTACATCATCTGCATCAACTATAGTTCCTTCTCTACTCTTCATCTTCCCACTCGGTAAACTAATCATTCCATACGCAAGGTGGTAATTATCCTCTTTAAATCCTAATAATTCTAAAATTGCAAAAAGCCATTTAAAATGCTGAATTTGTTCATCGCCAACTACATAAATTGATTTATCATAATCAAAATCTTCCTTTTTCTTGTAAGCTAAATAGATATCTTGAGTAATATATATCGAGGTACCATCACTACGAATTAAGATCTTATCTTCAAGGTTAAATTTCTCTTTTAATTCGACAATAATCGCTCCATCTTCAGTTTTTTCAAAAATACCTTTTTCTAAGCCCTTAAGTATCTTTTCTTTACCTTTTAAATATAAATCTGATTCATAATATTCTTTATCAAAACTGATATCTAACTTATTATAAGTTACTTTAAATCCATTATATGCCCATTTATTCATCTTATTCCATAAAGTCTTAGTATCTTTGTCACCTGCTTCCCACAATCTTAGTAGCTCATATGCCTCCTTCTCCAAATTATGATGAGTTTCTTTCATTTTGTTATATAGCACATAAAAATCACCTACAAAATGATCGCTTTTTTTATCCGGTTTTTTATTGTTACCCCATTTTTTATAGGCAAGCATGCTCTTACAGATATGGATACCCCTATCATTATTCAAATTAACCTGAAAAACTTGATGCTTCTTATATTCTAATAAGCTACTTAGTGATTTACCAAGTAACATATTTCTTACATGCCCAAAATGGAGTGGTTTATTAGTATTGGGAGAAGGGTATTCAATTACTATTCGGAGTTTCTTTCCCGGTTTACTTATATCCTTTACTCGGCCATAATCATATTCTAAATCATATATAGTTTCAAGAATAGAACTGGTTTTAACTTTTATATTTAGATATGCCTCTTTAACTTTAAGATTCTCAATAAAGGTTGAGGTCTTAATTTTTTCTTTTAAATCCTCGGCAATAACGTTTGGAGCTTTTCTTCTAATTTTTGATAATTTATAGCATGGAAATGAATAAGTAAACATAAACTCTGGAGGAGGAATTTCAATTGCAGCTTCTATTTCTTCTATTGAAAGTTCTAAAATACTTTCTTTCAGAATTTCTGCTAATGCTCGTTTATCTATTATCATGGTATTCAGATTAGGAAATAATACAGAATATTTAATATAATACTTAATTGAAACCTTTATCTGTTTTATTAAATATAAGTAAAATAGCTCATAAAATTTTTGCTAATGAAATCAGTATTATTTTAATTATGTCATTTAAACAAGAAGGAAAGAAGAACTTTCCAACGTGGCCGATTTATGATAATAATGAGATTAATGCGTTAAATAATGTCATTAAATCAGGCAAATGGTGGTGTGGTTCTCCCGGAACACATCAAGGTGAGAATGTTTGGATTTTTCAAGAGCAATTTGCAAAATTTCAAGAATCCGATTATTGTATTGCGGTTTTTAATGGAACTGTTGCTATAGAAGCGGCACTTATAGCCTTAGGGATAGGATTCGGAGATGAAGTTATTGTATCAAATTATACTTTTGTAGCTTCTGCTTCGGCAGTGATTGCAACGAATGCAATTCCAATTTTTTGTGATATTAATGCAGATACTTTTGTTATGGATGTTGACCTTATAGAAAAACTAATAACAAAAAGAACTAAAGCAATTATACCGGTTCACCTTGCGGGAAATCCAGTAGAAATGGACAAATTAAGAGAAATTTCAGATAAATATAATCTTAAAGTCATCGAAGATTGTGCTCATGCGCATGGATCCATTTATAAAGGAAAAAAATTAGGCAACTGGGGTGATTCAGGAACTTTTAGTTTCCAAGCTTCAAAAGTTTTGACTAGTGGTGAGGGTGGGGCAATAATTTGTAATAATGAGTTATTAGCAGATACAATTTATTCATATATAGACTGTGGAAGAAAAAAAAATGGTTATGGATATAGTCATTTTTCCTACGGTACTAATTATCGAATGACAGAGTATCAAGCGGCAATTCTTCTGGAACAGATAAAAAAATTTCCAGCTCAACATAAACTCAGAAATGAAAACGCACAATATCTCATGAAAGAACTAAATGCTATCGAAGGGATTAAAACCATGAAAATCACTTCGGGAGCTACAAAATTGGGGTGGTATGTTTTTCCTTTCATATTTGATCCTCAAAAGTTTGGTGGGCTAACAAAAGAGGAGTTCAATACACAGTTAAATCAAAATGGAATTCCTACAGATAACTGCTACCCACCATTGCATAGTTTAGATTGTTTTAAAGAAGTAAAATTAAGAAAGGGAATAAGTTATTCCCATGCAAATTGGGGAGGTAATAAAAGTAATGATAAATATTTCCCTGTTGTTTCTGATATTTATTCTAGGAGTATAGAATTCCCGCAAGAAATACTTTTATCTTCCAGAGATCAACTTGATTTAATAATTAAATTTGTAAAATCCCTTAAATCTTAGAATTAGATTAAATGCTCTACTTCCTCAACTTTTTTTGTAGTCGCGCTTTTATACATAGCATCAACAATATTCAGGACCCTTCGACCAAAAGTACCATCTGTTAATGGTTTCTTTTTTTTGGTAATACATGAAATAAAATGGGCAATTTCCTGAGGATAGCCAAAACTCCATGCTTCCGAAGGAACAGGAAAGGTCCAACCTTGAGTACTCCCTGCTTTTTCTACCGCGTATTCATATCCTTTTTCACTATAAACACTAACTAAGTTTGAAAACGTGGGAGCAACTTTTATTTGGCCTTCCGTACCAAATAGTTCAAACCTCATATCATACCCACCGGGAGCAGTCCATGATTCCTCTATGATTATTTGAGCATCATTTTCAAAATATAAAATACCTACCGCATTATCTTCCACTTCACACTGTCCAAAATCACCCCGATTTGGTTTTATTGTTTTTTTCTGACAAAAAACTTCTTTTACATTGCAATCGAGGTACCATAATAAACAAGCTATATCATGAATTCCGAGATCTAATAAAGCACCACCTCCTGATTCATTTGCTTTATAAAACCAAGCAGAGTGAGGGCCTGAATGTTGCTCCTTTCCCCTCCCCATATATATTTGCCCTATTGCTCCCTCTTCAATTACTTGTTTAACTTTAGTAAATGATGGTGCATACATGTTATTCTCGCAGTAAAATATTTGCCTATTTGAAGATTTTTCAGTTTCTAGCATTTCGTTAGCTTCAGAAATGTTCCTTGCTAATGGCTTTTCAACAAATGCATGTTTTCCAGAATTCAAAATATCATTGGTAATCCTTTGATGTAAAAAATTAGGAACACATACCGATATTATTTCACAATCAGTTTTCAGTAAATCTTCATAATTATTATATAGTTTTCCTAATAAATTATACTTCTTCATCAAAACTCTCGCTTCATCTTCATTGATTGAGCAAATCCCGATGATTTCTACATTAGGTAATAATGAATATGCATAGCAATGATGCTCTGCTATAAAACCTGAACCAATAATTCCTACTTTAATCTTGTTCATGATAAAACATCAGTATATATTAATAGTATTATATTTGACTATGTGTAAATAAAACATTTAAACTTGGTTTTATTTCCAGAATTGTTGGGGTTTTAGATAACGTTTTATTTTTGAAAAGGGACAAACAGCAATACAATTTCCACAATCACTAGAATTTTCTATCCAAAATTTAAAACATTTTTCAGCATGTATATAATACTTCTTTACACCAGGATTATTGGATATTGACTTTGGATTATAATTTGGCTCAGTATCTCTTGGAATCGCACTAGTTTCGCAAGCTTCCGCACAATTATTACATGATTTACAAACATTATCAATCTTTCTAATAAAACTGATATTTGGTTTATCCACTATAAGTGGCAGGTCTGTGAACACTTTACATATTCTGACACGAGGTCCATATTCAGGTGTGATTAATAAACCATGTCTTCCCAAAGCTCCAAGTCCAGCATCGATAGCTAAAGGAATACTTAAAGCTGTATCATTTCCACATTGTATAGCACGATAACCTAAATTTCTTATAAATTCACCCAAACAAGCAATTACGAAGGCCATTTTTGAATAAGCGATCGCTGCAGCTGCAGCCGCTGGTTGAGCTGGGGCTGTGGAAATGGCTTCTTCATCCATCTCAATTGCCATGACAATCACCTTATTAATACCTGTAGGTAAATTAATCGGAGTTTCTAATATAGAATCCATCGATTTACCTTCCCTAATATTTCTTTTAGAATCTGCTTCACTGGTCAATTGTGGTCTAACAAATCCTGATTTATATATCCACTTTTCATTAACATCTGCTACTCCAACTAGCGAAGCACCGTAAAATTTTGCTGCTTTTTTAATCCAACTAGTAAATTCTGAATGATCTTTGATTTTATATTTATTTTTCATCCAATTAATCCCATATCCAATATCAACTAATTCTTTTCTTTCCCACATAAATGCATAAGGAAATTTTTCATATATAGTCCAACCTGCTGCAACTAAAGCAAAATCTAACCGAGAATACCCTTCTTTATGAGAATTGATATGATTTTGTATATTTGTTTCAAACATCTTGCCATATATATCTAAACTTTTGTCCCAAGTTCTCCTGTAAATCATATTATTTTTTTGTTCGAACCGTTGATATATTGTTTCGTCTATTTCATAAGCTGATTTTATTTCATTCCCCATTTAAACCTACAACTCTTATTTTAAAAATTAAAATTCAAGTCTTAAATATTAGTTAAAAGCAACAAATAAAAGTTTTAAACAATTCAAAAATAATTATAAGAAATTTGTTCTATTAAATGCAAAAGTGACGATCTTATGAATGATAAACGTTTTATTATAGAGATAGGTTTTGGAGTAGATCAACATGGCCATAATAATGATTGTACTAATGCCTCTATTAAAGCAATAAAAAATGCGATATCTAATAATTGTCTTACAGGATTAAGTGAGATTTGTGGAATAGATGGTCCAGAAGAACTATTAAAAATGAAAGTACATATTAAATTAGGAGTTCCTTTTCCTAACAATATCAGCAAGGCTAAAGTCTTGAAAGCGGTACCATTTGGTGTAAAATCACTTGAAGTTGTAAAAGGAGGGTTATTGGCCGAGGGTATTATGATTAAAGAATTAGGAGATACGTCCAGTAATATCATTATTTGTAATGCTGCAATAACAGTATCAATTAAACTTTAACAAGGGGTTAAATAGATATGAGAAAGACGTGCGAATGGGCAAGTTTTGATCCTAAAATGCAAGCCTATCATGATAATGAATGGGGAGTACCTGAACATGATGATCAAAAGCTCTTCGAATTACTAATTTTAGAAGGTATGCAGGCAGGCTTAAGCTGGAGTACAATCCTCAAAAAAAGAGAAAATTTTCAAAAAGCATTTGATTACTTTGATTATCATAAAATTTCAAATTATTCGGAGAAAAAGGTGGAGATTTTACTCCAAAATGAGGGAATCATCCGTAATAAACTCAAGATACAAGCTGTAATTATAAATGCTAAAGCCTTCTTAAAGATTGTCAAAGAATTTGGAAATTTCGATAAATATATATGGAGTTTTGTAGATAATAAACCGATAATTAATCAAAGAAAATCCTTAAGTGATATTCCTCCAAATACCGCTCTTTCTGATATAATTAGCAGTGATCTGAGAAAAAGAGGATTTAAATTTGTGGGATCTACTATTATATATGCTTTTATGCAAGCAATAGGAATGGTTGATGATCACCTAGTATATTGTTTTTGTCATTCTAATAAGAGAAATAATGACTAAGTATAGTTTAAGTTATCAAGCCCTAAAACATCTTCTGCGTACTCTTTAAGTGCTTGCCATTGAGATTCAGAAGTTCCAAAATATTTGAAAACTGCAATTCCTAAGCCAAAATCGAAATTCTTTATCTGCTTTATCATTTCTTCGGTATTACACTCTACAGAATTAGTTACTGCTAATATTGGACTTTTAAATTCGTGAATCCTTTTTTTCATATTTCTAATAAAATACCAGTAGAAAAAATCACCAACTTTTCCCCAAATCCATCCATCATCTCTAGTTCCCATAAGATATGGATATTCCATCGGAGAAGCAACATCCAGAATCGAAGACAATTTGGACCAATCTTGCCCTAAGCGTTTTCTAGTAAACATATTCTTAGGACCTGGAAGACAAAACCATCCAGAAACACAATCTTCATTAGTTTTCTTGATAGTAGCATGTAATTTTTGAGCATATTCGGCAATAGTGTTTGATTTAAAGTCATACCATTCCTTACTTGTTAACAACTTAGTTTTATTACCATATTGCTCGTGAAAGATCTTGGTACAACGCTTACATGCGCATAAATCAACATAACCTCCATCATATCGTATATAATCAGCAAATAGGCCCATAATCTTATAACTATTCACAACCTCTTTAGCCAAATCTAATAAATAATCTACATGTTTACTATTAGGGCACATAAAACTTGTTAACGGAATAAATCCTTCTCCTCGTGCCCCTCGAGATTTACCAACATTTTTATCAATTTTATTTGTTAGAAACGGGATTTTCTCCTTATATTGTTCAAAAGTGATATTATTGGGTAGATTAATTCTCATTTCACCCTCTTCATGCGTTGAGATATCCCCTCGTTTATATCTTTGCCCTCCCTTTTTTCCGTCTTTGCCGTGAATACTTACTCTTTCAGGATGCTTGAAACCTTGATATGCATCATTCATACTGGTAAACGATGCCATGATTTTGATATTATAATCCTTTCCAGCATCGCAAAATTCTCCAAGTATATCCCTTCCAGTTGGGTTCCATCCGTGCTTAGTATTCCATAAACAAGCCCCATCAGTATCCTTAATTACAAGTCCAAATACATTGAAATGAGATTCATTTAACTTCTTCATTATTTCATTAGGGTTTAAATCTTTTTCTGCAAATTCATAATCTAACTTTCTAAATCCTTTCGGACCTCTTACTGGCATAAGCCCCATCGCGAATATTTTCTTGCTTCCCAAACTCTTGGAAACCCACTCATTTTTACCTTTTTGGGTGCTCATGTACTTTGACCAATCTATCACCCCTTTCATAAAACTCCACACTTCAAATTTACTTTGATTAAACAGCAATTTACTAAAATTAATGCTGAATATTATTTTTTGTATCGATAATTTTTTAAAACAAGAGTATTAATAAATTTTTAAGACTATTTAAAATATAATTTAATTGATTAATTGAAGATTTATATATCAAATTAGAATTATTAATTATTGAAATCGAATTAAATTATTTAAGTAATAGAATACTTAATAACTAAGTCAAAAATCAAAATCAAAATAGTAATTGGAGGCTACTATAATACTTATGTATGATGCTACTTTTAAAATTGTGATATTCGGAGACGCTGGTTGTGGAAAAACAACACTTACTCAAAGGTTTTTAACAAACTTATTCGTTTCTGATTCTAAGATGACAATTGGCGTTGATTTTGAAGTAAAAAGTTTATCTGTGGATAATAACAAAGTAAAACTCCAAATTTGGGATTTTGGTGGAGAGGAGCGTTTTCGTTTTTTACTCCCTACTTATGTAAGAGGTGCTAAAGGGGGACTCTTTATGTATGATATTACAAACTATTCCTCCATCGCTCATATAGATGATTGGTTGACTGTAATTAGAAAGGAAATTAAAGCAGAAGATGCTTTTCCCATTATTGTCGTAGGAGGTAAAGCAGATTTAGCAGAATATCGAGAAGTTTCTGCTGAAGATGGTATTAAGATTGCTAAATCTCGCGGTGTTGATGGATTTATTGAATGTTCGAGTAAAACTGGAGAGAACGTAGAAAAAAGTTTCCAAGCCTTAACTCAACTAATGATCAATAGTGCTAAAACATTCAAATAAATAATAGAGAAATGTAATTATAACTGATTTAAATAAACCAAGTTAATTAACTGCCTTTTGTTTTGAAGACTCCAAATCTTCGCTTTTCAAACTAGGCTTTTCCAGTAATCGGGAATTAATGCGCCTATTCAAAACCATTATTTGAAATTCCATATCTTTTTTATAAACGTTAGAAAAGTTTAATAGCTCTTCAATCATTTCAAGCTCTGTCTTTTCGATTCCAATTTGATGTCCGCCAAAAAGAGAAAGCTCAGCGTATTTCTTTATGAATTTTTCAATCAAATCACTAGATAATACATCTGTACGATCCTTTATTGTAATATTTAAGAGCTCCAATAAGTCACTATATTTTTCCCGCTTTCCAAATTGACATAATTTACACTTTGATGCCCGATTTTTTAGTATTAAGAGTATTATAATTCCTATAAAATACTTGAAACTCATAACTACCTCATCATAATTCCCATTTTTTAGATGATTCTTGACAATAACATCTGCAATAGAGTATAAACTCGCAAAATAGATCGCTCTATTAAAATACGCAGGATCTGTGCAAAACAATCGAGTGAACCAGAAAGGCTGAATATCTTTGGGAGGCTCCTCAAAAAAAATATAATATACCAATCTACCATCTCTTTCTTTATATAATGTCGCTTCTTTCTTCAACATATTTAAATACGTAGAAATAGTAGAGCGTGCGATCTCTTTATAATATTTTTTATATTCGAGTTCTACATCTCTTGTTGTGACCTTTTTCTTTCCTTCCAAATAATACTTCAAGAGAATACCCAGAATCCTATTTTCATGAAGTCTACCGGTTTTTATCTGTTGTTCTTCTGACTCATCTTCCCTTATGTTATAAATGTCTAACAATTCTGGTGCGATTTCTTGGATCACTTTTTCCAAAATATAAATGTTTAATTCTGTAATGATTTAAGATCCTCCCATTTAGAATTTTTAATATAATTAAAATATTAAAAATAATCTCAATTTTTAATAATTTATATTCTAACCTACTAGAATCATTTATATATTCAAGCAGAGTCGCATTACTATAATAAAATTCTATTAAATATGAGAAGTTAATTTCTATAGATAACGAATGATGCACAAAAGACAAAAATGTTCATCTAAGGCTTAGAATCTTTGAATGTTTATAACTTTTCTTAAGCTGGGTCCCTCTCTTTGAATATAAATTGCGGAAGTTTCCGATTAATTCCCAAAGTAACTATATATATGAACTTAATAATATAGTATGCATTCTAAAAGATTATATTATCCTTAGCACTAGTAAGTAATTTGAGATTAATTAAAATCTAACTATATTTTTT
>RDOE01000002.1 GCA_011364975.1 Promethearchaeota archaeon
ACCCATCGGTAGCTGGGATGTTTCGAGTGTTAACTCTATGTACTATATGTTCTCTGGAGCTTCTTCATTTAACCAGCCTATTGGTAGTTGGGACGTCTCGAGCGTATCAGATATGAACGGAATGTTTTCTCATGCTTCTTCATTTAACCAGCCTATTGGTAGTTGGGATGTTTCGAGCGTATCAAACATGTGGCTTATGTTTGAGGAAATTACATTATCAACGCCTAATTATGATAATTTATTATTAGGCTGGTCACAATTAACCTTACAAACTGGCGTATTCTTTCACGCAGGTTTTTCTAAATACAGCAGTGCCGCTGCGAATGCTCGACAAGAAATCATTACAAATTTTGCATGGACGATTACAGATGGTGGACTCGCACCAGAACTACCAGGATCATTCATACTTTCATCAGATGCCAGCACTCCTGATACTGATGGTTCCTTTATTCTCACGTGGACTAGTTCTGTTAGAGCAGATGACTACTCTGTGTATCGTTATTCTTGTTATATAACAGAAATTAATGGGAGTTTAAACCTTTTAGAAGAAAAGATCACCGATTTAAACTTGGATTTAAATGGTTATTTGGATGGAACATATTACTTTATTGTAGTTGCTCACAATAATTATGGAGATACTCTTTCAAACTGCATTCAGGTTATAGTAAAAAGGGAAGGACTTCCTGAACGTAATCCTCCCGAAATTCCGGGTTATAATTTAGTGCTGATTGTTGCTGTATTAAGTATTACTATTTTGGTGATTAAAAAAAAATATGATATATAATAGTAAATCTAAATCCTATTTTTTATTATCTCTTCAATTTTTCTTTCTTGATTTGAAATTCATTAATTTATTAAACCTCTTCCTTTTATCAAATATCAAGAAAAATGAAATACTTATTATAATTTTGCTCCTATTTGAAAAAGGGAAGATAGGGGAATAGAACTTTTTTTCTTTAATTAAGTAAACGTGTTCAAAAATATTAAAAGACTACCTAATCTTTTATGAACATGTTCGAAGTCAAAATTATATGATCCGTTCTATTCTTTTTTATTATGACTGAAGCAAAACAGCAAAAAATAGTTAAAAGAAAGATTATCAAAATTGATGAGGAGCTCTGTACTGGATGCGGAAATTGCGTAGTTTCGTGTGCTGAGGGTGCTTTACAAATAATCGATGGAAAAGCGAAAGTGGTAAATGAAATATTCTGTGATGGTCTTGGAGCCTGCATTGGAGGATGTCCTGAAGGAGCTCTTGAAATTATTGAACGTGAAGCGTTAGAATTTGACGAAGAAGCCGTAGAAAAACACCTAGAGACCATGAAACATAATGAAGCAGCAGAAATTGAGGAAATCAAACAAATAGTGAATGAGCATACGCATCAATGTGGTTGTCCTTCAGCTCAAACAATGGTATTTAGCCAATCCGAAAGTTTGACTGAAAATCCAGGAGATGTTCCTTCTGCTTTACGCCAATGGCCAGTTCAAATGCACTTAATTAATCCTCTCGCGCCATATTTTCAAGGAGCTGACGTTCTACTAACAGCAGATTGTGTTGCCTATGCTTTAGGCGGATATCATAAAGATTTTCTAAAAAACAAATCTGTTGCGATAGCATGTCCTAAACTAGACCAGGGAAAAGAAATCTATATCGAAAAAATTAGATCTTGGTTTGATAATGCGAAAATTAATACATTGACCGTTATGATGATGGAAGTCCCATGTTGTGGTGGTTTATTAGCGTTAGCTAAAGAAGCCGCAAAAAAGGCGAGTCGAAAGGTTCCTATAAAATATGTTGTTGTTGGTATAAAAGGAGATATAATAAAAGAAGAATGGCTTTAAAAGTTTAAAGTTTCATATTTAATTTTCTTTTTCAAAAACTACTTTTTTCTTAATAATTTTTCTTAGCATAACGGATAACGCAGATTTAGATTTGCCCAGCCGATTCGCTAAATCTTCCAAAGAGATGTCTCTTGGAATTTCAAAGAACCCTAGCTCTATGGCTTTATCCAAAACTTCCGATTCTTCTAATGTTAATTTAGCTTTTTCATCTTCTAATGGATATGGAGAATTTCCAATTCTTAATAATTCGAAATTAATATGTTTTTTTTCAAAAAGGGATAATAATTTATCGATTCGATCCCTACTTGATATTATACGCCAATAAGCATAACCCTCTCTAACATTAACTGGGAAATCGACTAACGCTCCACAATTAATCACGGCATATAATAAATAAGGATCTTTGGTTTTTACATTAAACTTAATGCGATTTTCCTCTTGTTCTAAAAGGCTAAATTCCAAAACTGACCTATGATTTTTAATCTCTTCAATAATAGGATTTAGATTATAATGTATTATTTCAACGATTGCATTTCCTATTGACTTTTCAAGATCATAAGGAAGAAAGTATTCGATTTCCATTCGAACATCATGGAATTTTTTAAAAATCTCAGAAATCCATATATCATCTGGAAATTTAATTTTTATTCTAGCTAGGCTTAATCTTTGAGAATCCATCGTAAATACTAGTTAAGAAGAATATAAAACATTTTATGCTAATTTAATAATTAATATATAATCAATGTAATTTGTATTATTATGGTAGAAAATAGGAATCTTATCCTAGGTATTTGTGGAAGTCCTCGTAAGCAAGCAACAGAGTTTGCAGTTCAATATGCACTAAAATACGCCGCTGAGAAATATCATTTTGATACGGATTTTTGGACAGTAAGAGCTAAGGAGATAAAGTTCTGTATTCATTGTGATTATTGTATTCGGGAAAAAAAAGGATGTGTTCATAAAGACGATATGCAGGAATTGTATCCTAAACTAGAATCCGCTAAATTCTTACTTCTCGGTACGCCTGTTTTCCAAGGAACTCTATCCGGTCAATTAAAAACGATTATGGACAGATGTAGAGCAATTATTGCTAAAGATTCTGAAGTATTTAAGAATAAGTTTGGTATGGCTCTCGCAGTTGGCGGAGATAGAAGTGGAGGCCAAGAAATCGCTATTCGAAGTATATTAGACTTTTTCCAACAAAACCATATTATATCTTTATCTGGAGGCGCTTTCGGAGCGAATATTGGAGCGTCTCTTTGGACTCATGATAAGGGGAAGGAAGGGGTAGAACAGGATGAAGAAGGGTTACGTTCTATAAGAAAGGTGATTAAAAGATTAGCTGAATTCAGATCTATGCCATAATTTTTTTATTTTGTATGATAAAATAACAAGACTAAATAAAGAATAGTAACTTTGATTTTTATGGAGAAAAAAGATAAATAAAAAATAATAATTATTTAACTTCAAATAATTTTTTAGCTTCTTTTTCTCTTAAACCAATTTGAGAAAATAGTTCCTTAAACCAGTATTTTCCTTTATAGATTACTACGGGTGTGTTGACAATGCATCCATCCTCATCGCAAAAAGTTGTAAGAAAGTTCCCGTCATGCAAGAGCTGATGAACAAATTCTTCATCATTAATATCTCGTTCTATGTAATTCACTTCATTTTTATCTAGCCATTCTTTAAGTGCATGACACCTAGGACAGTCTTCTTTTGTGATAATAATTGGTACTTTCGATTCCATATTCTTAAATTATCTAATCTGAATAAAAAAGATTTACCTTCTAAGTTATAAATATCGTTCAGACAAATTTATTTTTAAAAAATAAAGATATCTTCCACGAATTACTAAATATATCTTTGATAAGTGAAATCCTCATAAAAAAGAACTTTATATTTAAATTAATTCAAATCAAAAATTACATATGTTAAGTTTAAAAAAAAAGAATATCATTAAACAAGTAAAAAGTGCGCGATTTATTGGTAAACAACTTTCTCGAATCAAAATGGGCCAATCCTATTATTCTATTGCGGTATCAACTGTTAGTGCAATTTCGCTTATCTCATTGGCATTTAGGATTGAATTTTGGATGCTTATTGTCGCATTTCCAATTCTTCTCTTAATGACGTTCACAATCGGCTACTTTTTGGACATTTATAATATTAACACAATGGATACTCTTAAAGCAAATGAAATAACACATAGATATCTTACTACTAGTGATCTTAAAAGTCAAGAATTTCAACTTCTACAAACCGAGATAATTCTTGAGGCAATAAAGGCTATACAAGAGCAGAGAAAATTAGAACCAGATAAATTACTAAAAAAGTATCAGGACTATTTTGATCGGTGGAAATCTCCTCAGAAAGTGCTTTAGAAGCTTTGTTTTTCCTGAAAGTAACTATGCTGGATAAAAATGATTACAGATGTATTTTTGATTCATATGATAATAATTCTTCTTCAAAGATTTCATCGCTACAATAAAACAATTAAAAAGCATGAATTGGATTAAGGGATTTATTATGGGTGCTTTAAGGGTTATAAAAGATTTTTTGTTAACCACTGAATTGCATAAATGATTTGATCATCATCGCTTAACACATTAAAGCAAAATAATTTAATTGGCAAACCACATTGTTCTAATTCATCCTTATTATACTTTTCATAAATAAAATCAGGTGAGAGTTCTTCTTTATCATCAAATTTATTTCCAATTACTAATATAGGCATTATTTGATCATTTTCTGTACATCTATTCAATACTAATTGAAACATATCAAAAGCCTCTTGTTTCGAATCCATTTTAGAAGCGTCGTACATTAGAATGAAGCCTTGAGAATTATCTATACATTCTTGATAAAAATTTTTGTTATCAGATTGGGTTTCCTCTTCAATACATTCATAAGTCAAAATTTCAATATTATCAATTATAAAATCATAGATTTTACTAACCAGATCTCGCTTCATTTCATTGTTTTTATAATGGAGAAATTGAATTGCTTCAAGATTTTTTAGAAGGGTATTTCTTCCCGAATTTGGTGGTCCAAAGATATAAATTTTTTTTAGATTTTGTTTAGTAATCAAGGGTGCTGTGATATTAAGTTTGGGTGTAATTTGCTCATAATATTTATTATAAAGACTTAGAAATGCCTTTTTGAATTTTTCAGGAGCATTACTTAAAAGATCTCTTTTACTACTAGTTCTTTTATTACTGTGAAGTATAATAGTTATGTTTTTTAAGTTTTTTAACTCAGCAGCGAATTCCTCAAGATCCGGCGTTTTAGATAATAAAAAGTTATAAATATCTGTTATTTCGTCCTTAAAATACGCAGCTCTAATCATATAAGTTATCATAAGGATTTCTTTACCTCCTCGCGCGTATTCAGAATTAATATAGAAAATATGATTAATCGTTTGATATTTTCTATATGTGAATATAAAGTTCCCCTCAGTTTCGCTAAATTCCAGAATTCTCGCCAAATCAGGATGTTCGGCCTTATTTAATGGGTCACTGCAATAAAACAGATTTGGTCCTATGACAGTATCGAAATACGTAACGCATAGAATAGATTCATTTGTCATAGTGATAAAGATTGGAAATTGTTTTTATCTAAAGTATATTAAAGAAATTATCTATTTTATATAAAACGCTTTTATTTAACAAAATTAAATTTCTCATTTGCTCTGGTTTTTTTAATAATTTATAAAAATCAAATTTTAATGTTTAGCTTTTATTTCTTCATTATAAATGAATGTTCAAGATGAAGAATTTAATCAAGCAGTGAAGAATTTATTTCGTGGCGAGACCATGGAGCGTGCTTCCGCAGCAAGAAAATTAGGTCATTTTAAGCAAGGAAGAGCAACAAATTTATTGATAAAAGCAATTAAATCCGAAAAGGATCCAGTAGTTATTAATCGAATTATTGAAGCCATGGGAGAAATTAAGGACGCAAAAGCAACTCTTTCGATTATTGATTATTTGAAGAATGAAGTTGAAAAGCCGGAGGAAGAACAGGACCAAAACCGATTATTTTTAATCATTGAAAGTCTAATGAAAATCGGAGATAAAAGAGCATTAAAACATTTAGGAATTCTTTTAGATACATGTAATAATGAGATAAAGACACTCACTGAAGAAGCACTTGAATGTATTGACCCGAATTGGAAAAATAATATTAAAAGTAAATAAGATAAAATAAATTATAATATATCAACATAGAGGAGAATAAAATGTTTCCAGAATTTATGATGGAATTGTTTAATGAAGTTGAAGGGAAAAATAGTAAGCAAGATGTATCCATATTCACTCTTTCAACATGCATGTGGTGCAAGAAATGTAAAACCTATCTTAAGGATAGAGATATTAAATATAAATATATTGATATAGACAGCATTACACCAGAACAGAAATCAAAAATATTAGCATATCTTAAAGAGAACTATAAACCAGATAGAATTGCATATCCTTTTTTAGTATGTGATGATAAGTTTGTTGTGGGTTATGATCCTAATAAATATGAAGAATTAATGAAAAGTGGAGGTAATTAAAGTGGACATGACAACAAAAGAAGGAATGAAGCAGTATGTAGAACAAGTAAGTAATAAAAATGATTGGATTTTAAACATGGACTCCAATACGTTTAATGATTTAATTGATGGTTTAGTGGAAAACAAAAATAAATATGGATATCAATCATGCCCTTGCCGATTGGCTTCAGGTAAGAGAGATTTAGACAGAGATCTAATCTGTCCATGTGAGTATGCTAAATATGATGTAAAAGAATTTGGTGCTTGTTATTGTAACCTTTACTTACGTGTAAATTTTTATGAGACTGTTAAGAAGGACTATGTCATTGTACCTGAACGTCGTCCTGCTGAAAAAGAAAAAGCGGTACTAGAATTTTTTAATCAATAAACTTTTTTATGTTATTTTTTTCGTAATTTAATTTATTAGAGCATCCATAAGCATAATCTCAATTTTTTATAACTAAAAATCTTAAATATATCGGATTCTCTATAACATTTATGACGGATAAAGAAATAACGGACGATGAGTTAGAAGAGGAATTAGATAAAGCATTCAAGGCTAATGAAGCAAAAAAAGATCAATGCGGCACGGCCTTACCCATAAATAGAGAAGTAGGAGTTCAACGAACTGACGTTAAAGTAAAAAAGAAAGATTAAATTTTTTTTTAATTTTTTTTATAATGGATTAATCTAGTAAAGTTAATTTAGTAATAGCTCCAATTTCATTAAATTCTGAAGGTTCCATTCTTAATTCTTTTCCAGTTATTTTATTTGCCACAGATGCTGCAAAGATTGCCCAAGGGCAAACAGTATTGGTTAATTCCTCCTTAGTCATCACACTTCTTACTTGAGCAGTTGAACAATTGATAGATTCAATAGTAAATGCTTTTTCTGATTCCCATTTAATTATAACTTTCTCCGCCATGCCAACTTTTTCAGCCATGCTCATAAATTCCTTCAAAGCATCAGGCAAACTCAACTTTTCTAATTTTTTCATATTTAATCCAGACATGGTCATCATTCTTTCAATAAACTCATAAGTTCTTGGGATTACATATTTAAACAAGGTAGGGGTTCCCAGTAGTTCTTTCGCAGACTTTTCATAACCAAAAGTTACACCATGTAATAAAAAGGCAATTTGATTAAAAGCAAACCGAGTCTTTTCTTTTATAGAGCTCTTTCTCTTATATAACACCAATAAAAAGAGCCCTGTAGCTCCGATAAATGGTATAATTGCAGCCCAAATGAATGATATAGGCACAATAATGACATCAATTCCTATTGAGTTCCAGTATGGTAATACAACAAAATAGAAATTATAGAGACTTGTCCAATGTGATAAACTCCAACCTAAAAATCCTACTGGACCGATATATTTCCCATAAATATAGATCTTATCTTTCTTAAACCTTGCCACGAGAAACTTAAAGGTGACCAATATTGTTGCAATAAAACCACCAATCCAAGTATGAGTCCAGACGCCAGAAGGTATGAATAATAGAGGATCTGACGTGATTATGTGAGTATAAAGGCCATACATGCACTGACCAAATAAGATATAGAAAATGGAAATTTCTATCCAACCAAATCGCTTATGATAACGAACTAATACGAAATCTCCTTTCATTAGATTTAAATCTCTAATGTTATAAATACCTATGAATTCATTAGCTAATACAAAACAATACCCAATTAAAGTTTGGAGAATCATTAATTCAGTCCATAATTCCATGAACATTGCTAAGTTTCACATCTAATATTTTAAATATGATCTTTATTTTTAACTTAGAAAAAACCCAACTTTTAATTTAAAATTTATAATTATAATTTATTTTAACTGTTTATATATCGCTAAACAAATATTCTGGAGGAAATCAAAATCTTTAAAATCTTTAACATTTCCTATAAGTGTCAAGGCAAAATTGTTAAAATTAATACATATTGTTAGTATTCTTTCACCTCCAATTGCAGCATAAAATAAAACTCTATTATATATTTCAGTATTCACTTTCTTAGACGAGGTTAAAAAGCTAATTGTTTCAGGAATATACTCACTGCAATCATAATTCTTATCAAAAATCTTAGAATAAAGAACTTTTCCTACTAAATCAACTAGGTAGAGTTGTCGTATATTTAAATCCCAATGAATATTCTTAAATTTCTCAATTAATTTGTTAGGCTTTTTAAGATATTTTCCCTCTTCTTTAAAAAACTCCAATGATAAGAATTCTTTTTCAATATTATTTGATAAATTAAACTGCTTTACGATTACTATATTTTTTCTTGGTTCAACGACTATAGTTTCACTTTGAACACTATTTAAAAGAAACCAATTTAAAGGTTCATTAAGGTAATTCTGATACAACAATCTAGCTGAATTGAGAACAAGTGGAATTAAAAAACTTAACTTTTCTTTTTCTGTATATTGTTTAGCGTGAATGTAAAATACAGTTCCACTTTTAGGTTCAATATAAATGATAGCTTTTAAAGTGGACTCTTGTTCAATTTCCACTATATTTGATGCCAACACATCTAAGCCTAGAGCATAATTAATTTGATTTACATTTTCTTTAAATTTTTTATACGCTGTTATTTCTCCATCAAATTCCTTATTCAGGAGGGGTTCAAATTCAGCTATAAATTGATCCATTATTTGATGAATGAAAGAATGTAATAGCTCTGTTAACTCAGTATTCTTGGTAGTTACTACAAAGGTAAGTTTTTGATAGAGATCATCACGCTTTTCAAATATAATATAAGTTTCTCGGAGCTTTAATGATTTAATATCTTCTCCTCTTTCATATGTAGCAAAACTGTTTATTGCTGTTAAAAAACCACTTAATAAATCATCTTTACCATTTTCCTGTGCCCCTTCAGGATGCCAATTAAACAATAAAGAACCAGATTCATTAATTATCAACAAATCATCAAGCATTTTGATAAGTCATCTTGGGTTTAATTTTGAAATTAGAGAGGTTCATATTTAAAATGATAAGATTTAACATTTAAAATATTATATTCTGAAATAAAAATTATATCATATTAAAGGATCTAATAATCACTAAAAAAATTCTTATAAACGATGCCTATTTCGTTTTGTAGGTAAGATGTATGAAGGAAAGATTTAAAGGAAGAAAAAATTACCCGACTGAAGAGATCGACCCCAAAAATTTCTATAAAGATGATAAAGTTAGAGAATTAATACAGAAAAAGGAAGACTTTAAATTCAATCAAGAAGATTATTTAAAACTTTATAATTGTGTCCATTGTGGAGAATGTGAAACTGAATTAGAGAGGATTGAACTAAAGCAAAAATTTTTAGAAGATGGAAACCAAGTGGAAGGCCTTACTGAAATGATAAATTGCTTTGAGAAATATAGAACACCATATCCATCAAATAAAATGCGTATAAGAAAACCAGAAGAAATTCCTAAAGAATCCGATACCCTTTTTTTTATGGGGTGTCTTTCTACTATACGAATTCCCAGATATACGGAACATGCGCTAGAATATTTATTAAAACAAAAAGTTGACTTTACTATTTTAGATACAGAAATCTGTTGCGGTTGGCCTTGGTTTGCGAGTGGGTCAAAAAGAGAATTCGAGATTTGTAAAAAAGAAAATATTGAAATTTTTCAAAAATATAATAAGGTAATATGCTTATGTCCTGCATGTTATTTTCTTTTCAACGAATATTATAAACCAGAAATGAAGAATCCCCCAAATTTTGTATATATTTCTGATTACTTAAGACCCTCAGAAAAGAAAAAAAAGGGGAAAATTGGAATACAGCATCTTTGTCAATTGAAAAATAGAGGCAGGGAAGGAGTAGATACATTTGTTAACAGTATATTGGAAAAGAGCGGATATGATGTTAAGAATGTACCTCACTGGTGTTGTGGTGGTGGCTTGGGTTATATGCATAGAACCGATATAATTGAAGCGATTGCTCAAAAGAGAATGGAAGATTTTGATGATTCGAATGCTGATTTCGTTACAACCTACTGTCCTTCATGTTGGTGGATTTTACAAAGATTCAGTAAGATAAATAAGATTAATCCAAAAGCTAAAGATTTATTCGAGCTACTTTTATAGGTAAAACTCATGAAAGAAGAATACGTATGTCCTTGTCGCGATATTGATCCCAAGAATTTCCTGGAAAATGAGGAAGTCATAAAACTTTTAGAAACTAAAGAGGAATTTAAATTTACTCAAAAAGATTACCTCAAATTGTATAATTGTATTCATTGTAATGATTGTGGGATTTCAGAAGAAAGGTTTATGCTAAAGCAAAAATTTCTTGATGATGGGAATAAAATAGAAGGCTTAAAGGAAATGATTCAAGTTCTCGAGACATATGGAACCCCATTTAAAATTAATAAAAGCAGGATTAAACCTATTCCAGGTGTTTCAAAACATAGCAGTACTTTATTATACCTTGGTTGTTTTACAACCGTTAAAACACCTCAATACGGAGTGAATGCGATAAAATATCTTTTAAGTCAAAAGATTAAATTTTGTATCTTAGAGGAAGAAATATGTTGTGGATATCCTATTTTATGTACTGGATCAATAAATATTTATGAGAAGTTAGTGGATAAAAATCTAAAATTATTTAAGGGAAGAGGATTTAGCGAGATAATCACAGTATGCCCAAGCTGTTTTATGGTTTTTAAAAAACATTATAGTAAAGAGAATATTAGGATAAGATATTTCACAGAATATCTTAAACCTTCAGAAAAGAAAAAATCTGGGAATTTAATCATTCAGCATGCATGTCCTTTAAGAAATGGTGAAATGCCTGGAATTGTAGAATATCTTGAAAAATTATATAAGGAAAGTGGATATAATGTTATAGATAAAATTCCTACACGTTGTTGTGGATTTGGTGTTGGACATCAATTGCGAATTGATATCTCGGAGGCAATCGCAGTAAAAAGAATGTTAGACTTTAAAGATGAGGGAGGTTTTTTGGAAGATTTGAAAGAAGGAGAAAATTATATTACAAGTTATTGTCCAGATGCTTATTGGGTTTTAAAAGCATATGGAAGGAAAAAAAAAGTTAAATTTAAAGTTAAGGATATGTGTGATTTGTTGTTATAAAGATTAATCCTCCGTTCTATTATTCAGGAGTCCACATTAGTTTACAATCTTCCCTCTCAGTATCATCCTCGTACATTTGAAACCACTCAAAAATTTCAAGCGCAAAATCGATGAATGCACTACCTTTAGCAGTAATAATATTATTATCTTTAACTATTCGTTTTTCTATATAATTATTTCTAGGAAACGGATCAGTCTCTCGTTTTTCTTTATATTCTTCAGGTGTCATCGTAGTAGTATACTTTTTTGAGCCTAATATCCCTGATTTTGCGAAAAACTCTGGGCCTGCGCAAATTGCTGCTAATAATTTATTCTCATTATTAAGTCTAATAATTAATTGTTTTAATTCAGGTTTAAATGGTCTTTCATGGCCTCCAGGAATAATCAATCCTTCTATATTATCAATCTTGATTGCTTCCTTAACGGTCATATCAGGATGAACTTTCATTCCCGCTCTACTTGAAACAGGAGTCTTCTCATAAGAAATATATGTAAGTTGAAAATTTTCATCTTCATTTATATAATAACATGCGAGCGTTATTTCAAAATCAACATAAGTATCATAGAGAAAACAGAGAACTTTTTTCATAACAGTTTGAATTAATGTCACCAAAAAAGTATTATTGAATTATACTTAAATATAAGTGAAGTCCAAAAAAGTGGTTTTTTGTTTTCCAAAATATAACGTAACCTTTAATTATATATTTCTATAAAGCATTACCCTCCTTTATGTTACTGATTTGATAAATTAATTACAATTATAAACTAAGAAGGTGATAAAATAATGATTTTGGTTCAATGGTCGTGTGAAGTTCCTCAGGTAAAGCTGGAAAGCTTCCTTATTTATGTTAAAGATAGACTATTACCATTTTATGAATCTTTTGGTTGTTTACGTTATGAACTCTTTTTCCCCATGATAACAGATAAAAAATATTTCCCTTATCACATTTCAGAAGATAATAATCGATACACAGAGCAGTTACTATTTAAAGATTTAAAAGATTTTGATAAGTTCTACGAAAGAATAGAAAACGAACGGGCTGCTCAAGAGATTGTTGGCATGTATACAAAAGAATTCGGGATTAAAAATTGTAATTTTAAGATATTAATGCAAGTGGGTTAATCAGATTTATAAATTTGATTTTTTCCTACTTTTTCTTGAATTTATAAAGGAATTATTTGGAAGCTTTATTGATTTTAATTATAAGAAAAAGAAGTTAAATTTATTTCTTAATTACATCTTTAATTAAGCCAGAAAAAATACCATGAATCAATGCCTTTAATATGATTCTTATCCCTTTTTGAGTATTTAAAACAAGAATTTGAATCCCTTAAGATTATTTTTTATTGTATTTATGAGTGAACCAAAAACAATTGAGTTTTTTTATAAATTAAACGAATAAATATTTTAAGATTGAACATAAATATTCATAATAGAAGGTGATTAGATGTTATTTTCAGAAAATGAGTTAGCAAATGTTAAAAGAGAAATGAGTAAACTGAAGAATGAAGTGACCTTAAAACTGTTCACTGATTTTAAAACTCAAGCAGGAGGATCGAAATTACGCAATTGTATGGCTTGCGAAGCCTCTTATGAATTATTGAAAACCTTAACTAATTATTCTGAAGGAAAATTGAAGATTGAGGAATTTTCTATTATAGAGAATGAAGAAGAAGCAAAAAAATATGGAGTTTCTAGGATTCCCGCAATATTATTCGTAGATGAAGAAGGCAAGGAAGTTTTACGCTATTCCACTAATCCAACTGGTGCGGAGTTCGTACCTTTTTTAAATAGTATTCAATATTTCTCAGGTGTGCGGCCATATTATGCTGATCAAATAATAACTCACTTAAAAAAAATACCTAATTCGAAATCTAAGATATTTATCACCCCTACATGCCCTTATTGCCCTGCTACTGTCCCTGTATTAACATTGTTCGCGATTGTATCAAAAGGAAAGCTAACTGTAGATGTAATTGACGTTGATTTGAATCCAGATATTGCAATGAAATATCAAGTTCAAAGTGTGCCCCACACAGTTATTAATGAAAAAGAACACATTTTTGGAATGTTTACTCCTCAAGATTTATTAGATAAACTAACAAAGGGGCAAAGAGATTTTGGAGGAATGTATGCATAACCATATTATATGAGAGGTGATTTAAAAAATGTCTCAAGATGATAGATACCGAGAAATAATAAAACGAGAAATGGCAAAACTAACAAAACCAGTTCGGTTAAAAGTTTTTACATCTCAAAGAACAGAAGCAAATGGAAGTAAAATAAAAGCTTGTATGGATTGTGGACAGTTCATGGCATTGCTTAAAGTTTATGAAGAGAATTCTAATGGAATGTTATTCATCGAAGAATTATCTATCGATAATAACCCCGAATTTGCAAAAACATATGATATTCAACGAGTTCCAACGATTTTATTCATTGATAATCAAGGTAGGGAATTAATTCGCTATTTAGCAGCACCTCACGGCGGAGAGATTCAACCATTCATTCAAACATTGTTTACTTTTGCTGGGGCTCCAAATTATTATGAAGCCGCGATTAAGCAGAATCTTAATAGAATCAATAGTGCAACAATTAAAGTAATGATTACCAACTCGTGTCCTTATTGTCCTCAAGTTGTGACCATTGCCAATCAATTCGCGCTTGCTTCAGGAGGGAAAATAAGAACCATCATTATAGATATTATGGCAAACCCAGATATAGGACAATATTATGATGCTGCAGGTGTTCCTTACACGATTATTAACGATAGAAAACCATTAGTGGGTATGGTAGGTCCGAATGAAATTATGAGGGAACTTATAGGGGGAAATATACGGGTTCAGTATTAGCTATTTCAAGAAATTTTCTTTCTACAAAAAATTGTGTTTGGCAAATAATAAACCATAATTTTTATATTTATAAGCTTTGATTCTGCTTTTTTAAATCTATAATTACTAAATTCGAATATACATTTTTTATGGAAAGAAAAATTAAACATCATAGTAATATTTCAAAAATTATTACGTAAATTTAGATGTGAGATTATATCTTCATGCCAGCTTCGTATGTTTTTAAGAGAATGATTAAGGATGAGATGAAAAAACTTTCAAAACCGATTAAATTACGAGTGTTTATGGATAACAATGGGGAATCGCAAAAATATGCATATACAATGTCAATATTAAAGGCATATGAAGAGAATTCTAATGGGTTGTTAACTATTGAAGAATACACCCTCAAGAATAATGCCGAATTAGCTCAAAAATACAAGGTTGATAGAAGCCCTACTATTCTTTTTATTGATGATGAGGAAAATGAGCTGATTCGATATTTATCAGCACCCCAAGGAAGTGAAATCCAACCGTTTATTCAAGCGTTATTAATATTCGGGGGAGCTCCAAATTACTATGAGTCCACAATTAAAGAGAATTTGGACAATTTATCACCCTCAACGATCAAAATAATGGTGACTAACTCTTGCGCTTATTGTCCTCAGATGGTAAGTATAGTTTCCCAGTTCGCTCTTGCCTCAGAAGGGAAAATAAAGGTTATAATAATAGATATAATGGAAAACCCTGATCTAGGAGAAGCTTATGACACTTCAAGCGTTCCCTTAACTATAATAAATAATGAAAAAATAATAACAGGCATGGTAGGAGCGAATGAAATATTTGATTACTTGTTTTGTAAATAAAAACAATTTATTTTTTTATTATTCAAAGTTTAAGTCTTAGTCTAAGGATGCTTATCTTATTGGTAAGATTATCAATTTATATCTTCTCAGTTTATTTTATATCCATAAATTCTTAATTTTTATAAATTTACTAACTTTTTATTACATTATTAAGAATATTACAAATTTAAAGAAGTTGTTAAATGAAAATTGTAATCCTTCATGGGAGTCCAAGAAAAAATAGAAATTCAGATACTTTAGCAAAGTATTTTATTAAGGGAATAAATGAAAATAAAAATAACCAAATTAAGCATTTCTATTTAAATGATCTAAACATCAGTCCCTGTCAAGGATGTTTAAGTTGTGCGACATCCTTAAATCATAGCTGTGTCATTAATGATGATATGCAAGAAATTTACAGATCATATACAGATGCAGATATAATTGTATTTGTAACACCTATGTACTGGGGCTACATGACTGCTCAATTAAAAACAGTAATGGATCGAATGGAAGCACTTGCATGGGAGCATTTTTATCATAAGCATTTTGTTATCATTATTACTTATCGTCACCATTATGAATCAACTGTAGCGTTCTTTAAACGAATAGCACCATTTTTTGATATCAAATTAGACTTTATAATATGTCAAACTTATGATCCAGTATCGCAGAAAGACATTCCTATTGAAAATATTAAAGAAAAATTAGAAGATGCATACAAGCTTGGAAAGAAATTATTTTTTTAAACTTTATGTCTTTGTGAATTTAAATTTTTAGAAATTATATTTTTAAGGATTTCTTTAATGTTTTGTTATTTATGAAATAATAAAGAAAGGTTTTTTATTCCTTATTATTTACTAATAGTTTGAATTAGTTTTAGGAATTAATTATTCAATAAAGAATTAAAGATAAAAAGAAGTTTAGAATCATGTTTAATGTTGATATGGAAGGGCTGGATTTAGAGAAGAAATATGATCTAATCATTCTAGGTGGAGGTCCAACCGCTATTGGATGTGCAATCTACGCAGCACGATTTGCAATGGAGGTACTAGTAATAGGAAAAACATTTGGTGGCTTAATAGCAACCACACATCTGGTAGAAAATTACCCTGCCATAACAAGTACAAGCGGACAAGGATTAATGGACATGTTTAAGGAACATATGGACTCACTCAGTATCCCTTATATCTCAGATGAAATACAGAGTATCGAAAAAGGAGAGGTTGATTTTACTTTACATTCCTTTTTTCAGAAATTTAACGCACATAGTATTTGTATCGCTACTGGTTCAGAACGTAAAAAATTAGGAATTCCCGGTGAGGACCAGTTTCTTGGGCGAGGTGTTTCTTATTGTGCTACTTGCGATGGCCCTTTTTATAAAGATAGGATCGTATGTGTGATTGGAGGCAGTGATTCAGCGGCTAAGGAAGCTTTGTTTTTGGCTCAAAACACCAAGAAAGTTTACATCATTTATCGAGGAGAAGATATTAGAGCTGAACCTATTAATAAACAACGAGTGCTTCAAAACGACAAAATTGAGATAATTTATAATACTAATGTAGTTGAGATTAAAGGAGAAAATAATGTAAAATCCGTTGTTTTCGAAAATGGTACTCAACTAACGATCGATGGAGTATTTATCGAGATTGGATCTATTCCAAACTCAAAACTAGCCAAAAGGATTGGAGTTAAGGTTAATAATAAGGAAGAGATTCTAATTAATCGAAAATCTGAAACCAACATACCGGGTATTTTTGCTGCAGGAGATGTTGCAGATGCTCCCTTTAAACAAGCTATTACGGGTGTTGCTGAAGGCGTTATAGCAGCATACTCTGCATTTGATTATATAAAGGGCATGAATATTGATTATTAAATAATAAACAATTAAAAGAAAATAGTAATTAATTATTCTATTTTTACATCTATAGCATCTTCCATGGGATCTTTGAAAGGTACGTCTATTTTCAAGATACCATTTTTATAACTGGCTTTTGTCTCTTCAGCTTTTACAGGACAACAAATTGCATATGACCCTACATAAACTGTATTATCAGTTTCTCCGCTAATAAAGAAAGAATCTTCATGGATTTTTAACTTAATTTTATCTTTCTCAACACCAGGTAAGGTCACTTCAATATGATAAGTATCATGCTCATCATCTGCCCATGCGCATGTCTCTGGAGATCTTATAAATTTTTCTTTTGCTTCAGTCATTAATATCACCTTCGTTTTTCTTTTTCATTAAACTATTCAAAACAAAACAGATGAATAGAAGTATTAAAAATTAGCATAATAAATTAGAACAAAAAACAGGAAATTCCTTTCCTTTATGAATACTTATGAGATTTTGTTTTTAATTTATAAATTATTGAAATAAAATCGATTTTTCTCTAAAAGTAAATATTAAAAATCACAGAGTGGAATATTTCCTCTATAATAAATTGTTTCTCCATCAAAACTTATTCTTATAGCAAAAATTTTAATATTTTTCTCCTTCGCTTCTGATAATGCTTTAAAAAATTTAGGATCTGTTTCATAATTCGGTTTTAAACAGCTTGCTTCACGAAATATTAGAAATAGAAGCATTCCATTGTACTTAATTATTTCTCTTACATGTCTAGTTCCTCTTTCAGTTGGAGCATCTGGGAACAAAGCTAACCCATCTTCAACTAAAGTGACTCCTTTAACTTCAAGATATCTACCATCTAACATGAAATCAATTCTACTTTTTCCTAATGGAACCTCCCTCCTAATATCTTGCACCTTAGAAAATTCTGTTAGATATTGAAAAACTAAAGAAGCAATTTTAGAATGGAGGGATGTATCGATAATTACCCATTCATTTTTGGCTTTTACAGCTTTAACATAATAATCTAATTTTCCCTTAGATTCAGCAAATAAAATTTCACTTCCTTTAATCAATAATTCTGTCAATCGTCCCGGATCATGTATGTGAGCAAGTTTCACAACCTTGTTATATTCAATTTCACTTACAAAGCGATTCGGTCTAGATAAAAATTTTCCTTTTCTTAAGTTCTCTAATTTAAAGAGTGTAATTTTTAGATCTGCCATTTTTAGCTTTCAATAATTAATCTATTTAATAAGCATTATTAGGATACGATTTAATAATATTTTGTTATATATTATAAACTAAAGAGATAAAATTTACTCTAAATATAGTTATATTGATGAGCAACGCCGAGGAACAAAAAAATATCGCGAATTATAAGTTCCATCATATTGATCTTGATAAGTGCAAAATTTGTAAGGACTTTTCTTGTGAAAATGCATGTTTTAGGGGCATATATGAGGTTATTGATAAGGAAAGTATGCCAAAATGCACTGTTATAGAAGATCGAGAAGATAGATGTGTAAAATGCCATATTTGCACGACTTTATGTAAATTACGTGCAATTTTAATCGATTAGTTTAAATATTTCTCCTTAAGTGACTTAATTGTTGACATATTTTATAAATCAGACTTTTTGATAAAAAGTAACGCTTTTCTATCTGAACTTATAAAATATAAATTATTTACATTATTAATCATATATAGACTAATTACATAATTTGTGAACTTTTATGATATCAGAAAAGTTAAAGCTAGATGATATTGATCGTCAGATAATTTCTTTAGTACAAGAGGACCCTAGTTTAACCCATACTCAGATTGCTGAAAAAATAAATCGCTCGCAACCTACTGTTGGAATGAGAATAAAAAAGTTGGAAAAAGAGGGAATTCTGCAATTTCAACCAGGCATTAATTTTAAAAAAGTTGAGTTGAATTTAGCTACTGTTGAAGTGAAATGCACTAATCCCGATGAAATTATGGAAATGGCCTCTTGTTGCCCTTTCATGCTTAATGCATTCCGATTAAGCGGAGAACATAATATATGTATTCTTCTTGCAAGTTCAAAATTGAATAAACTGGATGCTATAGTAAATTATCATTTCCGCAAAAATCCAGAAGTATCTTCTGTTTCTATGGAGATCGTCACTGATATTGCCAGGGATTTTATTTTACCTATCGATTTTGACAGCGAAAATCATGAACCTAATGAAGAAGAAGGATGCGGAGAGAAGTGTAAGTTTAAGATTGCTAAAAAGAAAGGAGAAATTTAGATTTTTACTCTGCTTCCTCTTCTTTTTCTTTCTCAAATTTATATTTTGGTAGATTTACATTGAGATTGCAATCTGCACCACAACTATTTGAGTGATAATCAAACTTTTCAATTTCAAAATCGATTGGTACAACAAAATCATGCACAGATTCAATCAAAATATTAGTTTTAACATTAATTACGTTAGGATCTTTTCTAAAACATAAATCTACCAATTTTTCAATAGTTTGGAGATCTGAAGCAGCAATAAAACAAAGTAAATTAAATTCACCGGAAATCTTAAAAGCATGATTTATAAAGGGACAATGAATTATTTTCTCAACAATACTTTCCACATCCTTGGTTGATATAAAGACAATCGCAACCTTAATATCTACTTTTTTAATATTAAATCCTACTTGTTTCGTAAGAAGGCTCTTTCGTTCAAGTTTAATGATTCGTGCCCCTACTGCGGGTTGAGATTTCTCTATTTCGTGTGCTATGTCTGAATGCGTTATATTTGGATTTTTTTCAATCATTTCTATTATTTTGTAATCATCATCGTCAATACCTAAAATTTCCTTAAAAGTTTTTTTAATCATAGTCTTGTTCCTAGAGATGCAATATTAATTTAAATTTTGTTTTAATGGATTTAAAATTTACTTATAAAATTACTTTAAGAATTTGGTTAGATTGCATAAAGATATTTTATTTTATAAATCATTTTATAAAAAGCATTAATAACTAAAAAGAATGATTTTGTTCTTACTTAATAGAATTAAGTTCCTAATTTTAAAGCATGAATATCTTGAAAATAAAAAACTAAGTTAGACTCGTAAATAGGTTAATGATAAATATAATTATGGTGTATCCAATAAATCCGATTAAGAAATATAATGGTTTTCCCTTTTCTTTCTCAGGAATAACTTCTCTTACCACAGTATACAGGATTACTCCCGAAATAAATGAATAGAGAATATAAAATAATTCGGTATACTCAAAATAGAATAATTCCAATAATAAACCTATTATTACCCCCATTAATGTAGCAAAAGATAGGAGAAATTTTTTAACCTGGTTCTGTTCAATATCATATGTTTCATATATTTCTAAATCCGTAAATATAATATGAGCTTCAGATCTTTTTGTAATGATTGCCCTAAACCAAGCAAAAATGAAGAAAAGGATGCCAGGAATGAGATTAATAGTTAAAAGTCCCACTACAATTATTCCAACTAGTAAATGATAGGTAAAATTGGTAAAAAATCGTAAATTTCCAAGATCTTCATTAATACGGTTTTGAATTTTGGTTTTATACTTATCAATTTCTTTCTTTATGTCCACTTCTTGTTCATTTAATGTAGTTATAGTTCGTGCAAGATCTTTTAATGCAGACGGCTCTAAATCTTCATTATTAATTTCTCTTGTAAGAGTTTGTTCCATATTTTTTTCAACTTCTTCTAAGGTCTTTTCTTTTATCAATAATTTTCTCATCCTCTTCTGAGATCTTAATTCAACTTTTTGCAGAATAAGCTTTTCAGTAATGTGAACAAAGGCAAATCCAATAACTACATATAAAAATTCAAAGAGTTTTAGATTTAATGGATAATCTGGTTGATTTTCAGAGATTTCTGGGAGTAATACCAAAAAAAAGTAAGCAATTGAGATACCTGCGATAAACGAAACATGTAATTGAGGGTGTTTATGTTCAAAAAAATCAACAATAAAAAATAAACTAGCAAAAATAAGAGATAAGCAAATTATTAAGAAGTAATTTGTACTCATTAGATAAAGGTATAGAGCTTTAACTTTTTAAATTTTTCAAAAAGCGTCTAAAAAATTAATAATTCTTTATGTCTTTTTAAAATACAACGAAAAAATATATTTTAAGGTTAGAGTTTATGGATTTTTTAATTTTACATTCATCAGAAGATAACGCTTCAATGAATATACGAGAAAGATTTTTAAATTCGATGCAATATCAGTTCCAAGAGACACATTTGACTATTAATAATCAACAGTTAATTGAATTAAAAGGGAAAAGGTTTGACCTAGATATGGAGAATCGTATTTATTTAGGATTAGTCGATGTTCCACTAATTTTTTTAGAAGATTTAAGTTTTAGCAATAATAAATTTCTACCCGACTTGCTAATCTTTGCTAGTAGACATCGATCAGAAACTGCTCGTCCTGCATTCTTAGTGCATTCTACTGGTAATTGGACCGCAGATACGGAGTTTGGAGGAAAACCTTTTCAATTATCTAAAACAAGTGCTTTATTGCTTAAGGCGGGTTTTATTGCATTAGCACAACAATTCAAAGTTTCAAATTTAAATAAATTTGTAATTGATCTTGAGGTAACTCACCATGGTCCAACAGCTTTAAAAATCCCGTTAATATTTATGGAATTAGGGAGTAGTGATAGTGAGTGGGTAATTAAGGAAGCGGGAGAGTTAGTCTCAAAAGCTATAGTTAATGCAATTGAGAAATATATTGAATTAAGAGAAAGAAAAACCCAATTAGTCGGTTTAGGATTTGGAGGGACTCATTATGCGCCCAACTTTAGTCGAATACTATCGAATAACGATATCGCATTGTCTTTTATTTGTCCAAAATATTTTATATTGAATCTAAATTACGATATGATAAAAAACATGATTAATAACACTTTAGAACCTGTTGATTATTTCATTATTGATTGGAAAGGAACTAGTTCGGATGATAAGAAACATCTAATTCCACTACTAGAAGAATTTGATAAACCAATAGTAAAAACTAAGGATTTTAAATCAGATTAAGGATTAAAATTTCTAATTAAATATTATGACGCTTCTTTTATTTTTTGATAATAATTAACTAAGTTCTTAAAAACATAATGAGATGCAACATAGCCTTGTGTTGCTGCTTTTAATAATATATCATTCAAATAATCACTTTCTTTAATATCTTTATCAACAGTAACATTCAATTCTCTTATATTATAATAACTTCTCCAAAAAAGAGTTGGCCATTCAACCAATGGACGAATAGTTTGATTATACACTAACATAGCATCTGCAGAAAGAGCTAATTCGAGATTAAGATCATAATAAAAATATCTACCTCGTCTAGTTTTGTTTAGGAATCCATCATTAACAATATCATCTAATATATTTTTAAGTTCAGCAAGTTCTATTTCAATTTTTACTTTCTTCATATTTTCAAGTATATCAATATCTTTCTGACCCTTTAATTTAATCATCGTATAATTTCTTGCTAGGATATTAAATTTTAATGGCACTGTTTCATGATCGAGTTGATTATATTGAATTAAATTTCCAAGAATTTCTTTGGCTACTAGATACTTTAAGATTAATTGATCATGATCATTAAAGTCTCTTTTAAACTCTGTAGAATCCTTAAAGTAGTGGTTATATAGCGTATTAAGAAGGCTTCTAATTGAATTGAAACCATCTTCGAAAGAAAGTCTAACAGTATCAAGAATGTTAATTCTATAGTCAATTTCATTTAAAAATTTATCTTTAAGCACAGGAATTTGACGAACTAAATGTGGAGTTTGGTTTAGAGAAGTTAAATTCTCATCCCATTCTTTCTTGAAGCGGTAAGATTGCGTTTTTGCAATGCCTGAAAGTTTATATACTACTTCATATAATTTTTGTAAAAATATCTCACCACTGACATTGGTCATATGATAATATCCTACCTTAAAGTATCAAATAATACTCAATTAATAATTATTAAACTCTAAAGGCTTTTAAACTTTCATTTAGACTATTTAAAATTATCAAAATTCAAGGAAGTATTGTAGATTAGATCAATTATTAATATAAAAAAATCCTTTTCTGTAAATAATGCTCATAATATTTTATTGAACAACTCAAGATGCGAATTGAACATATTGCGATTGCTTCTAAATCAGAAGAGGAAAGTGAAGAATTCTTTTCTAAATTATTAGGTCTTAAGAAGATTAGAGAATTTGTAATATCAGCAGATTTAACGGAACAGTTTTTTAATGTGCATAAAGATCAGAAGATTATTAGATATAGTAATAATGAAATGGAAGTAGAAGTCTTCATAACAGATGATGAAAGTAGAAAAAAAGATATTTATACCCATACATGCATAATTGTGAAGGATAAAATGAAGTTGATAGAAAAAGCGGATTTAATGGGGTATAATGTAATCAAAGTAGCTCGAAAAGGTAATGATGATTTTTACTTATTTCTTAAAGATAAATTTGGAAATTTATATGAGATAAAATCATAGTAAAACTTATTAGATTAGTTTAGTATTTTTAGCATTGATATTAATTTTTCATGCTCACTATTGTATGGAGTGGATGTCAATTGCCTAAACAATTTAAACTTAAGCTTGTATTAGGTGGAGCTAAAGGATCAGGTAAGACTTCATTCATTAGTGGAAATTATAAAGAAGATACACCAATCGGTGTTTCATTCGAATCAATTGAATGTTATGCAAATCAGGGAGATTTGTATAAATTTGTAATATGGGATCTGAAAGATAAACCAAGATTTGAATTTCTATTTCCTCTTTTTTGTCGTGGTGCATGTGCTGGGCTTCTATGTTTTGATATTAATGATCAACAATCATTTTATGATTTAAAAAGATGGATAAAGTTATTGAGAGATGTAGTTGTTGACATTCCGATAATAATAATAGGTACTAAATTAGATTTAGGTAAAGAAAAAGTTAGTGATGAAGAAATTGATGAATTATTAGTAAGTGAAAATCTTGAAGATGTTTTTTTTGTCTCTCGTTTCAACCTCCCCGAAAAAAGAGAAGAAATTTTTAAACGAATTGTACAAATCATCGATAAGGATTATTATATACGTGAATTTTATATTCCAAATTATATAGATGATCAAGAATTTAAAAATTTAGAACATTTATTCGATCACTGTCCTATATGTAAAAAGAAGAACCATGGAAGTGGAGAATTGAGAAATATATTCTTTAATAGAAATAATCCTTTTACAATGAGATTTAGAGAGAGTTTATTAAGACTAATAGATAACATTGATATTCTGAACATTGCCTATCCTAATAAAATATCATTAGGAATTCCTTGTTGTGATTGCTATAAAAAGATCTTTAATGAAAATCCAAGATCTTTAATCAATAATCCCTGAAGCCTTTATAATATGGTAATGATCAAATGCTAATGTTAAGGAAGAAAGCTTTTTTAATGGAATAATTTCAATACTTTTAGCATCATCTTTTGCTTTTGGATTTTCATCCATACTCGAAGGTTTGCATAAAAATGCAATGGAGATATTATGCCCCCGTGGATCACGTTTAGGATCAGAAAATACACCGATTAGATTAATTATTTTAATATGAATGTTTGTCTCTTCATATGTTTCTCTAATACACGCTTCTTCAACAGTTTCTCCAATATCGACAAATCCTCCAGGTAATGCTAATACTCCTTTAAACGGATCATTTTTTCTATGAATTAAAACAATTGAATTATTCTCATATATGATTACAGCATCAACTGTGACTAATGGAGTTTTAGGCATTGGCATGATAGTTTTACTGGTTTGGTATTAGTTTATTCATCCCATACTTCTGAAGTTAATAAATGTTCTATTCGTGTTCTTCGAGGTCTTACAAATTTTGTTAAGCCTTCTCTACGTTCTAGTAGTAAATTTTTTTCAAGATTAGTAGAGTTTACCATATATACTTCCAAATCTCCCTTTTCAAGAAATATATGATTGAAACATGGAGAATCATTTGCTCTTACTTTATTCGAAGTAGAGGTGCCACAGTATAAGAATATTGTATCAGTTCTATTATTATCAAAAATATAAGCATGCGGTACATGACGATGACCCATTAATACTAAGTCCACTTCAAATAATTGGGTTAATTCAAGTATTTCACCTGCATCTCTTACAGTTGTAAACTTCTGACCGGATAAAGGAGGAGGAATTAAATGGTGATGCAATGCAAGTATTCTATTTTCTAGGTTTTTATTAAAACATCTTCCTGTGAAATCTAGTTGTTCATCACCAATCATACCTTCACTCATATCATCCCTTGCAGAGCAGATTCCTACTAATATGGTATCTTTATCATCTAATAACATTCTCGAACGGCGTGGCCCTATAATTTTTTCATAATAAACCAAACCTGAGTTTTTTGCGTCGTGATTTCCAGGAACAGCTACAAATCTAGTAATCTCTCTTATTTTCTGAATGTAGGGAAGAATTGCCTTAAATTCTTTTATTCTTCCTTTATGAACAAGATCTCCAGTACAAATGACAACATCTGGTTTTGCATCCTCTATATATTTAATGATATTATCAAAATATTCTCCTACAAATTCACTTCCATAATGTAAATCACTTATATGAATAATTTCAACCATCATATACCATCTCTAAAATAAAATTCACTTAAATTTAATCTTAATTTAATTTACAAACTTTTTTTTTGTTATTCTTATTGTTAAATCTTGTTCTTCTATGAACGATTATCTAAATAAATAATAATAAGTTCTATATTTAAAATATTTTTAATTTTCGAAAGAACCAAGTATAAATTATTAAAGTGGTCCCAATAGAAGAAAAATTAAATAGTTTTTATAAAATAATATAGAATGTTCTACTAAATAAAAATTTCTTAAAAAGAGTTCAATTAATTCTCAATATATATCTCTTTATTCAAAAAAATGTTGGTTTTTCGGATTTGCGAGATTTTTAGGAGATTCCTCCTATCTTGACAATCTACACATATATCTTCGAGTTTCAACCATTTAAATTGCTTACATTCTGGGCAGTAAAATTCTTTAAATATTAATTTCATTTAATTTTTTCACCTAAATTTGTAATAAATTAATTATTTTGTTAATATCTTGATTAATGTGATTTAAAAAATAGTCAATTGAAGCTTCAGGCCGTGTAGAATATATTTCTTCTTAAAGAACTAAATACTCTAGTTTCTGCTTTATTAAGGTATTTAATATTACTTCAAACAATATATAGACGTTATCATTAGTTTAATCTTATGTTAAATTAGGAGATAAGTAAATAAAAAAACTTACTTTATACTATATATTATCTATATTGAAATATATATAGTATATACTAAGAACTCTAGATCTTTAATTCATCTTGGATTGATTTTATAACTCGATTTAAGGAAATTTTTTTGTTTTCAATAAAACCTTGGCCGTAATCCTTACGACCTCCGCCCTTGCCATCAAATTTTTCTGAAACATTCTTAATTAAATCACCAATATCCAGAGTAAGGTTTTCAGCAACTTTTTTACCTAACATACCCATTATAAGTATTCCGCTCTTGGTTTTATCAATAAATATGGTGATTAATTCATTAGAATTTTTATGTAATTTTTTGCCTAAATTTTGAAGCTCTTTCTGGGATATATCCTCAAAATGCTGAATTATCAATTTAAATCCCTTATAATCTTTTGAATTTTCAATTAGTTCATTAAGGAAATCATCACTAAGAAGATCCTTCATATATTTTAATTTTTCTTTTGCCTGACTCCATTCATAATGAAAGTTTTGTATTCGATTATAAATATCATCTTCTTTAACCCCTAAAATTGTGGTTAATTCTTTTATAATTTCTCCCCTAAATGTCTCTTTCGAATTTAAAATTAAATCCTGCTTAGATATAGTGCCAGTTTCTAAAGCTTTATTGAGATTTTTCCACTTTTCAATAAGTTCTTTTACTCTACCAACTACTTGATCTTTTGGAACTTGTAATAATGCTATTAATCGTCCTAAAAGTTCAGTTTGTTGGTCTACAATTTCATCAGTAGCTTTACCTGCAGTGAACGTTAATCTAACTACTCCATCAGAAATTTTCTGTGATTTAATTATTTTTATTGTTCCCGCTTCTGACGTATTATTTAAATGAGTTCCACCACATGCCTCTACATCTAATCCAGGGATTTCAACGATCCGAAGATACTTACCGGGTACAGCACCGCCTTGATAGATTGACATACCATATCTCTGTTCAGCTTCAGCACGTGGTATAAAATCTAAGTGTAAGTCAATCTTTTTATTTACTATCTCATTTGCTCGGTTTTCTATTTCTTTCAATTTATCATATGGGATCTGCTCATAATGAGTAATATCCAGATTAGAATTATCCAAGGTTTTTTTTGCTCCTGCTTGGTTTATATGAGACCCTAATATTTCTCTTGCTGCTGCATTGACAATATGAGTAGCTGTATGATGTTGAGAAAGTTGGGTTCTCCATTCCTTGTCCACTTGAATTTCTACTGTATCTCCTTCATTAAATTTAGGTTTCTCATCCAAAACATGGATGACATGATTACCTTGTTTAAATACATCACTGAACTTTTGATTGTTGATAGTTCCGATGTCATGTAATTGTCCTCCAGAGGTAGGATAAGCCACAGACTGATCCAGAACTACAAAATTATTGATAATCTTTAAAACTCGAGCTTTATTATTCGTTTCGTTATAATTGTAATAATAAAGCGATTTTGTCTCTGGGATGTTTTTTAAATCTAAATTGATTAGTTTTTCAGTTGCATATATCCGTTCTCCTTGTTCATGTCGCTCCACAACTAAACTATAAAAATTGTCCGGTATTCTTACTTTTTTTCCATACTTCGTTGCAACTTCTTTAACCATCTCAGGATTGATCCCTTTTGAATCATATAATTCGATTAATTTATCTTCATTAATCATCCCTTCAGAAAGTAATTTTTCGAGAAGTGTACTTGCCTTTTTCTTTGTCTTATAATACTTACTTTTTTCAACATCTAAAATACTCCGAACTTCATCTAAATGCTCTGAAACTTCAGGAAAAAGGTCTTGTAACTCTTCCGCATGCCATTCACACACGTTAGCTATATCTATATTCCACTTAAATTCGTCAATGAAACCAATTGCCCGTCTAAAAATCACCCTTAAATTATATCCGCCCCCAACGTTGGAAGGTAATTTACCATCATTTATCGCAAACAAAAGACTCCTAGCATGCTCTGCAATTGAATATAATGCAGTCATAGGCAACATTTTCGCTTTTAAGATATCTACTTCCATGTTTAACTTTTTTCCTACCTTTGCCCAAGCTTCATCAAGGTTATCCACCTCATCTATATTCAAATAAGCAGAATATTTTGAAAATTCACTATACAAATTATAATCTAACTTTATGTTTGTAATGGATTTTAATTTGGATAAAACGCCTGGAAACGTCGCTTCATAGATGTTGGGGGTACCTTGAGAGAACCATGCAACCCGTTCTTGACCTAACCCCATATCTAATACTTTTAATCCCAACTCTTTTGGGCCTTGAGGTGTTTGCTCGAACATAGTATATACTTGATTGAAAAGTTCAACGCCTCTGCTAAAGAACTCAAGACTGCACCCAAAAGATCCTCCCCCAGCCCAGGAATCTTCATGGATAGTTATTTCTTCTTTGGGTAATCCTACTCCTTTATGAATGAAATCATGAATATCTAGAAAAAACTGGTCTTGATCCCATTCTTCTGGAGTGCCGAAAAAATGCTGTCCGATCATTACGAATCCGGTATTATGTGAAAATGTCACACCTACGTTTTCGATATCATTAAAACGCAAACAAAATTGAGGAATTATTAATTTTTTTGCAGGGGGCTCGATTTCACCGGTAATTACATAGGGTTGAAAGGCAGATATGGATGCAATTGTAAATTCTGAGGTAGGATTCCATCGAGCTACACAAGGATAGCGTTTTATAGGCATATATCCCCTTGGTTCAAGAATTTCAACAATTTTTTTCCAAACTTCTACATAACTTAATTTAATAGGAGAAGGATTGTTAATAACTACTTGAAATCCACCCGAACACACTGGATCTCCACAAACATCTCTTTCCTTTAAAGTAGTCCAGAAAAAAACTCCACATATTTTACACTGTTTCCTCATATAACCTAGTTTTTTTAGTTCTTGCGTAGGAAAGTATTCATCAGGATTTTTTGAAGCAATAGATTTAAAAACTTTTTTTAGTTCTTTATCAGTTCGAGCTCCTTTGAGCTTATCCTTGTCTTTATTAGTTAGCATTTTATTTCAAGAGGATGTATTATATCTAACCATTTACTATTGAATGATAAAATCAATATTCTCCTATAATTTTTTCTTTAAATTTTAAAAATTTCACTTAAGCATGAAATGTATGGGTTTTATTTCATATGAAATATCTGACTAAAACGTAAAAGAATTTAAAAGAATTTATCATATCTTGCTTTACCCATTAATATTTTAAAATTTAAAACAAAATAAATAGATAGGTGAAATTCCAAATGGTTTACGTAATGAGTATTGTTAAATATCCTCCTCATATCGCTAAAGAATTAATTAAGTTTTATGTTTCAGGTAAAGCTCCAAAATACCCTGATTTCGTAAAGAGAACTCATCAATGGGTCGTTTCGGATTACCATTATAAGACTTACAACATATATGAAATACCGAAGGATAAATTATATGAGGGAATTAAGGGTATAGCTAAGCGTCTTTCTGCTTTCACTGAATTTGAAGGATACGTTTATAAAGTTATCCCATTAATGGAAGGTCCAGAAGCTATGGAAATGATAAAATAATTTTTTTCTTTTTTTTTTATAATTCTAATATTTGAAAGCGTGAAAATCCTCTTTGAGCCATACTATAATCAAGAAATTCAATCTTTTCAGGTATTATTTTTAAAATAAGTTGTCTTTTTCCAAAGACTATTTTTTGTGCATGTTCAAATTCGGAATCTCCTTCTTTTAAAAAAATTAATCTATTTTTTCCCGTTGCAGTAATTTGCATTCCCTGAATCTTACCTGTATCCATTGGTGTGTAAATTCCTATACTTACAATTGGATTTTCTTCGATATTTTTTACTTTCCTTCCGGGAGTGGGTCCTACATAAATATTAAAATTATTATCCCCTTCTTCCATGTAAAAATCCATTGGTGTAGCTCTTGGAATATTATTTGAGGAAGTACATAGCACCAATACTTTTCGTTGGTTTAAAAATTGGCGAATTTCTTTTTTTAATTGCTCTTCTGGCATCTTTTTAGCTATATTAATTCACCCATATTAATTATATGATTAAAAATAAGGTAACCTAGTTAAAAAATTAATCCTATTAAAAAATGATGGTGAAGAATGTTAATTGATTGAAAATTTTAAAATGAAGTTAAATTTGATTGAGGAAATTGAGATTCTTCCCCTGCAGCTTGAACATAGGGGGAGATTGGTCCTCGTCCTAGAGCCATAATTCGAATTTTTGATCCTAACATCGGATTTAGAGCAGTCCCAAATTTTAGGGTTGCATCTTCAGGGATTTCATTTGAAATCGCAGATACAATCTTATCGATCTTTGATAAAGAAAGTTGATGATCTCCTGTAACAGAAATAATGCATCGATCTACGTTATCGGTATTTAATTCTAAAAGGGGATTATGGAGAGCCAGTCTAGCCTTTCTGATTAAATCCTTCTCTTCTCCCAAGGATTCCGTAATCCCTATCAATCCTGAGGGATATTCTCCCTTTTTTTCAAGAACTTTTCTAACATCAGCATAATCGATATTGATTAAACCACAGTTATTGATAAGATTGATAATTTCATTGATACTTCTAATGAGAACTTCATCCATTATTTTAAAACCAGTTAAAATTGGCATCTTTTGATTAAATCGAAGTAAATTATCATTGGGTATTGGTATTAAAGTATCGGTATAGTTTAAAAGATCTTTTAAGCCTCTCTGGGCTCTTAAAATTCGCTCTTTACCCTCAGAAGTGAACGGGATTGAGCAGAAGCTTACTACTGTTGCATCGTTTTTCTTAGCTTCTCTTGCTACTATTGGAGCGGCCCCTGTTCCCGTACCTCCACCTAAACCAAATGTTAAAAATACAACATCAGCATTCAGAACTTGAGCTAATCTTTCCACATCCTCTTCTGCTGCATTTTTACCCACATCAGGATCATTTCCAGACCCTAATCCGCTGCAAGTTTCCTTTCCAATTAATACTTTCTGTTTTGCGTTTGAGTAATATAAATCATGAGCATCTGTATTAATATTGAGAGTTTCAATGAATTTAGAACCTAAATCTTGCATTCTTGAGATGGTATTATTACCCGCCCCTCCAATACCTACCACTAGGGACTTAATCTTTAAGACTTTAAGTAAGTCAGCTAAGTATTTATCACTATCCAAATTTGTAGATCCTTTATCATTTAAATTTTGACGGGCAATTTCTTGAAATCTTGACCTCACAGACATTCTTGATTTGGCTATTTCGGTTAAATTAAGCTCATCCTCAGTCATAATTTTATCCATAAAGTAGAAGTAATTCTTATATAATACGAGTATTATATCCAAATAATATAGGATAGTAATATGCATGTAATATCGCTCTTAAAATTAAATGCAACTAGTGCTATGGAGATAACATATTTTTTCAAATATTATAAGGAAAATATCTCATTAGTATTATAATAACATATATGTCAATTTGAGAGCTATTAGCAATAGTAGATAAATCCCATTTAGGTTATTAGATACTTCGAACCCCATGATATTTAGCTCTAATTATTCGTGGGAAAAAAATGATTGGTTCTAAAGTGAATAAATTTATAAGATTATATTTTCACTTGTATTATGTTAGGGGTTTAAAGAAATGGAAATTGATTTGAATAGGAACTCTACAGGTAAAACGTTGGAAGAATCTGAACAGGCTGATTTAATAAAAGTTAGAGCCTTAATTTCTTGCCCTAATGGAGATTATAGTAAGAAATTTCGTAATCAGTTTCCGAGGAATCAACTAGAATTGTTTATAGTAGCAGCAAAAGTGTTTGATTTCATGACTTGCCCTAAGTGTGGAGAGATTCTAAAGTTAGATTTAGAATTTAATATATAAATTATATTTCCTTTATTTTTCGAGTAGTAGCTACTACTTATCATTCTAATATATCAAGCTTAATTTCTCCATATGTACCTCCGCCACCAGGGGTATAATCAATATTGTTTGATCGAAAAGCATCGATTACAGAGGCTATTTTTTCATCAAACTGCGAAATTTTTTGAATTGGAATATCAATTAAAATTTCATATTCAGTTCCTAATTGTTCAGTAATTTTTTGATAGATGCTTAATACGGTTTTGCTAGTTGCACTTTTGATATGCTTTACAGATCTAATGATGTTGACTAATTGTATTGCATTTATATAAGTTGGTCTGTGATTTGGATGATTTGGTTCTTTGTATGAAGATATAACGTTGATTCTTTCGCTTACTCCGAGTTTAATTTTAACATTTTTTTTATTTTGTTCCTTGCAAGAGGGACAAATTGCTTTTTCTTTTGAAACCATATTAATATATACATTCTTAGCTTTTTTTGGGTCAGCAGAGAAATAGATTATGAAATTGTCTGATATTGAATATTGATTAAAAATATTTGAAGTTCTAGTGTTAGTCTTCTTAAATATTACGCGTCTTCTGCATTTATTACAGAACATATTATAATATTTCCCTAATTTTGGATGAAGTCCAACATTTAAAGTAATTTTTCGATTACTTTTTCTATTAATAGCAAGATTTATTTCCTCAAAAGAGGGATTATCGATTTCAAATCTATTAAATTCTCTACCCAAAGAAAGAGGACTTTCTGAATGTGCATCACTATTACTAAGGAAAGTAACATGTTTTAAACAATCAAGACGATCTGCTAAATCAGTATTAGCAGATAAACCTAATTCAATGAATTTTACATGTTTTATTGCATCTTGATAACACTGCTCCAAAGAGTCGAATTTATTTTGGCGAAATATTGCTTTAAAAGGAGTAAAAGCATGAGCTGGCCCAATTAATGCCCCCGATTCTGAAACTAATTCTACTAATTCTGCAGGGGATAAATTAACCCTGGGACGACCACCCCATTCATCAAGTAGATTTTTGGAATATGGAAGCATCTTGTTCTGAAGTTCTTTTACTGTTTTAAAATCTGGAAATAGAATTATTTCATGTATACTTTCCTTATCTTCAATTTCAGTTTGTAAAATAAAGGAAATATCCTTATAAGTAAAAGCTCCTTCTTTATCTTTTTTAAGGTTAGTTTCTAAATATTTTAACCAATCTGGCTGTAGCACATCACCAGTTCCCAAAATTTGAAGCCCTTTCTTTTTACACGTTTCAACCATCGTGTCTAAATTTAACGATTTAGATACTGCTATGGAGTGAGGAGAATGAATATGTAAATCAGCATTGAAGATATCCATTTGATATAAGAAAGGGTTAATACAATAAAAAGTTTAATTCAATAGTTATTAATAATATAATAGGGTCTAATTTTACCCAGCTTCATCTTAAAAATAATAAAGTTTACAGAGATTCGCCCAATTTTTTATTACATGAAACTAATAACACTTTAATCTCATCATCATTGGGATCCAATGATAATACTTGTTTATAATAAACAATTGCTTGAGTATAATCCTTCTTTATAGTTAAATAGATATTCCCAAGCTTTTTTAAATTAGATATATTTTCAGGTTCAAGTCGAAGAGCTTCTTTATAATAAAATATTGCGTTGTCAAAATCTTCTATATTACAATAACTGAAAGCAATATTTTCAAATAATATTGTATCTTGTGAACTTAAAGTGAGTGCTTTTTCATAACACTCAATTGATTTTTGATAATTATTTAGTAAGGTATAAGAAAGACCTAAATTATTCCATGCCTCAATGAAGTAAGGATTGATATCAGTTGCTTTGGAATAAGATTTTACTGCTAAATCATAATCATTTTTCTCATAAGCAACATCACCCAAATCAAACCATATATCCTCATTGTCCGGATCTAATTCTAAGGCTTTATTATAGAATTTTATAGCATTTTCAAAATCTTCAATATCAAAATAGATATTTGCTAAATTATTATAGAGAATAGGCTCATCAGGGTTAATTCTAATAGATTTTTCATAACATTCAATTGCTTTATCAAAATCTTCCATATCACGGTAAAGTAATGCAATATTGTTCCACACATCGGTATAACTTGGTTCATATTCCAAAGCGATCTTATAATATTTTAAAGCATTATCCAGATCTCCAAGATCTTCATAAGCGAACCCAAGATTATAGTAAGTTACTGCATCTTCGGGATCAAGCTCTAAAGCTTTTTCATAGCACAGAATAGCGTTCTTATAATCCCTTATCATCCCGTATGATAATCCTAGGTTGTTCCATACCTCTGAAAAGTAAGGGTTAATTTCTATAGCTCTTTTATAAGATTCGATTGCCTCCTCATAACTATTCGTATCATAATAGGCATCTCCTAAATTGATCCAAGCATCGGCGTCATTAGGATCAAGTTCCACTGATTTTTTATATCTTTCAATCATAATTTAAGGTTAGAACTATTGAAGATTAAAATGATATCTCTCTATTATTTTTTTATATTTTTGAAAATCATGAAAACTTAAACCATTAGGAGCATTTTATCAATCTTTTGATCAGTTAAGAGTATTCTATAATATGGTTCATTATTTTTATAAATAACCTCCTCTAATTTACCTAATACGAAAACTTTCTCCCCTTTAACTGCCTGTTCACAATATCTTCCTCGGTATGAAGTAATCTTAGTTATTTTATTCATATCGAGATGAGATATTTTTAGATGTTGTTCAATAATCTGGAAACATTTTATTGAATAGGAGCAGGGTGTAAAAATTGATTCAGAAGAATCGATTATTTCACCTTTTACTGCGATGGTACCTAGATTCTTGAATTGATAATCATAATATGTTCCTTCCCAATCTTCAGGACTTTTAATATAACGAATAAAGAAATCAATATTAAGATATTTTCCTTGATGTTGTTTTCTTTGTTCACTTCTTAAGAAATCTTGAAATGAAACATCAGAGCCCCCAAATCTCCAATTGTAGTGAGATTTAAACTCATCAAGTTTATATTTTCTGCAGGAATTTGGTTTTTCATATATTTCTTTTAATTTATTTTGAAATTCTAAAGAATTTTGAGTACCATAAATGATGATATCTATATCCGAATCTAAGTTACTTAATCCGATCATAGAAGATCCGGATATCCCAATAGAATTCTCTGAAAGAGAAGAGTTTTGTATAAATAGATCGCATAAATCAAAAGACATTAACTCTAATTTTGAAAGGTTTTCTTTATGATGTAAAAATTTGAAATAGTTTTTTGGAGTATAAATTTTTTTAATATCTTCACATTTAACTCCTTGAAGTGGAATGTCAAGTTCTTTAGAATAGAATAAATATTGGGGAAATTTCTCTTTTAGTATCAAAAATCTATCATCAAAAGCATAGACTTTTTTGAATTTAATACCATTTTTTACACGATCTCCATTTTGATCTGGAAAAAATCGTAAAAAACAAATTTTTCGATCTTTTGGGTGATGAATACCTTTTATATCAAAAAAAAGATTATCTTTTTTCGTTTCAAGGTAATCTCCTTCAATTCCTTTTGGAACTTCCATATCTTTTTTTAAAGATTTTAATTAATAATTTGAAGGAGTCTTTGTTTTAATTTTATATTTTGGGATTTCTCTTACTTTTCTTAATTCTCTTTCAAAATCCTTCTTTTCTTGTAAAAATCTCTCTTTGTCTCGATCTAATTTCTCTCTTTCTCGTTTAATTATATTTTTTTCACTTTCAATTCGAGATTTTTCATTTTCTAATCGCTTAAATTGATTATTTAATTCTTTTAATTTATTTTCTGAATTACGAATTTTATGTTCTAATGAAAAGTAAGTATCTTCAGCTTTAGGAACCTTGTAATTTAATTCCTTTAATTTTGCTTCTTGTTCTTTTCTCTTTCTTTCGAGGTTCTTTAATTCATCTTCTAGCTTGTCTTTAAATTTCTCTAATTCCGTTTTTTTCTTTTCTACTTCTCGGTTTTTAAGGTTTAAGTCTTTCTTTTTATATTTTACTCCTCGCTTTTCTTCTTGTAATTTTCTTTTCTCATCTTCAATTCGATTTCTTTCATCAATAATTTCTCTTTTCAAATCATTAATCTCTTTGTCTAAATTGTCTCTTTCTCTAGTTAGACTTTTTATTTCATTTCTTAACCGCATTAAATCGTTTTCTAGCTTTTCAATAGTTCGTTCTAATGCTTCCTCTCGTCTCTCCATTCCAGGTATTTTAGTTTTAATTTCCTTTATACGGTTTTGTGCTCCTTCTTTTTCTCTTTCTAATAGTCTTTTTTCCTCGGTTAAGTTTTCTTTTAATCGCTCTAATTGTTCTTGATATGCTCTTAAGTCTGACTTTTTTTGATTTAACTCTCTTTCTTTTTGATCAATCTTATTTCTACTCTCATATATTACATTTTTCATCGCATCCATTTCTTGCTTTAACTTCTCGCGCTGATCGAGTAGATCTCTGACTTCAAGTTCTTTTTCTTTTCTTTTATGTTCTAAATTTTTAATGTTTACTTGATAGTCTTCAAATTTCTTTATAACTCTTTCCCATTCGGTTTTTTCTCTGTTTAATTTAATTCTTTCTTCCTTAATTTTTTTCAATAATTTCGAATCTGGAATGCTTTCTATACTTTCTTCCGGTGTTTTCTCTCGAATTTGAAACTTTGGAATATTATTATCAGTCATACTAACTTAATAACTCAATTTTTCGTTTAATTAAACTATATTAATACAGGCTCTAAAGTGTTTGCACTTTCAATTTTAGATAAATTTCTACTTGTTAATTATTTATATATCTTAATTTCCATAACTTACTAGAAGTATAATAAAAAGATCATTCAAAAATTATGGTGTTTCTATAATGGAATTTGATGAGGAGTTTGATGAAGAGTTTGATGAAGAGTTTGATGAGGAGTTTGATGAGGATTTAGATGAAGATCTAGATGAGCAATCATCAGAACCTCCTGGAAAAATTCCAGATGATGATGTTAAAACCAAAACCCCTGAACCTAAAGTAATTCAGGAAGGGAAAAAGATTTCAGTCTACTTCATGTCAACTATAGGTCCAGGTGAAAAAAAGCAAAAACTGTTAATTAACACGGGAAATAAGGTTGGTGATGTAAAAGAAACCGCTGCAAATTTGTTTGGTTTAGATCCTGCTGACTTTCATTTATCCTCGAGTGGGGTTACGATGGATGAAAATTCAAGCTTAAACGATTATAATATAGCTGATGGAGATGATATTCTTTTGATTCCGGCAAGCACCGCGGGATTAAAATGTTAATTAAATTTATAAAATAATTAGCTTTTTCCATTAATTTTTTTTCTGGTAGGAATTAGAGCTAATTCATCATCATCTTCAATATTGTAGTCAATAATTTTTAAATCATCATCTAACAAGATTCCTCCAGAGGAAATTAGAAAACCATCTGGATTATAATCAAATAAAACACCTATTTTCTGTTTGATTATATTTATCAATTCCGATGTATCAATTATCATTATTTTCGTTTTCTCACCAGGTTCAATTAATGATCGAACATAAACACGTATTTTCTCATCAATTTCAACAATTCTTTTTGGTGGGGTATAATTTATAGGATCGTCTGTGACACTTCTGTTTTTTATCATAGTTTCAATTAGTTGAATTCTCTCATCAGGATCGAAGTATAATAATTCTCTAATGAAAAAAATTTTATCCATTTTTGAAAGTCCCAATAGGTTTATTTTCTCTAAATCTTCTTTTTTAAATACAGAAAAGATATAGTCATTAATTTTTGGAATATCTTCAAATGATTCATTTGAATCAGCATAACTATCAATTAAAGGATTTGCCTCAAAGTAGTCTTCAATAAATTGATTAGCTAGATTTTTTAATGATTTCTTTTGAGGTTGATATTTTTGTTGAGGTAGCGCTTTTTTCTTTCCTAAAAACTTATATGAGCTCTCTTTTGACTGAATAATGGTATAAGCAGTACTAGTAGATAATACAGCTACACTACTAATAGTTAAAAAGAGATATAAAGGAATACTCTCTACCCTCGAAAGGAACAATATTATATAAATACAAGTTACAACAATGTAGAGAGTTATTAAACCAAATGCTCTATTTTTATTTCTCATAATTTTTATACTATTATTCTAAATTTCTAATGTATTATTCAAAATTTAAATTCCATTGGTATAAATCTGAAATTTTATAACCTACTCACCCACAATAGAGTTCATTATTTTTGTATATTTCTCAGTATCTAATCTAAATAATATTCTTTTATTATCTTTTTCAACCTTTATAATCCTTAATTTATGAAGAATTTTAAGATACTTTTTAATTGTATTGTAATTCTTCTTTAAATTCTTCGCTAATTGGGTAGCTTTTAAGCTATTTTCTTCTTTTAACATAAATTCGATTATTTCTTGGATAATTACTTGTTTTAAATAATAAGATAACTCGTCGTATTCGGGATTTGACTCATAGTGAAAGATTATTCTTTGATTATCAATTTTTTTTGATCTAGTAAATCCAAATTTTTCTAAGCAAGATAAATGCCATAATACTTGATTGCTACCAATATTTATCGCTTTCATAATTTCATTGATATTGGCAGGTTGTTTCTTGATATAATTATAAATTTCATTTCTGATTGGATGTTCGATAATATTATTTTTCATTAATTTAGTTCCTGGTATTAGGATTCTTTTTTTAATTAGTTTTTTTATAATTTTTTCAATACTATTTTTATTCAAATTTGGGTTAAATTTCACCCTATTATTTATATAAACAACAATATCCTCAATTGAAAAAAATGGCTTCTTTTTTAAATACTCCTTTATTAGATCACAAACAATAGCTTGAAGGGTATCAGAAGAGCTCATAAACTTTAATTTTTTTTTGTTAAAATACCTTGATTTTTAAACTAAATCTTCTTTCTAAACAGTATTTCCAATAATTATATATTAATAAGCCTACACTCAATTTATAAATATATTTTCCTAAGAATGCTTTTGAAACTTTAGTACTTATTTGAGAAATTTTTAATATTTCAAATTCATTCCAAATGGTTTTTTAATATCAGATTTGCGTGTTATTATTAAAAAATAAAATAAAATTAATATTTAAAAATATAAGAATGTGATTTGAATGAGTTTTGACAACGATTTTGATGAAGAATTAGAGCCTGTTAAATCTAAAACTCCATCAAGTAAAACACCCACAACAGGTAAAAAGTTGACTTTATACTTTATGTCAACTATTGGTCCTGGTGAAAAGAAAGAGAAATTAACAGTGAATGACGCTAACCGTGTAAGTGATATCAAACAAACATTAGGAAATTTATTTGGACTCGATCCTGATGAATTTCACCTTTCATCTGGTGGAGTAACTATGGATGAAAGTAATCAACTAAAAGATTATAATGTTAATGATGGCGATGATATCCTTCTGATCCCAGCGAGTACTGCGGGATACTTTTAAATAATTCTTTTCATAAAATCTAATATAAGGGCATTAAGCCCTTTAATTTTTTTATTTTTTTGATTAACATTTAAGGTGATAATATTGGATAAGGATTCAGATTTTTTTGCAAAAGGAATGTCAGCGGAAGAGAGAGATCTGTATGATCGCCAATTTCGTTTAGAAGGATGGTCTCAGAAATTGGTAAAAAACTCGAGAGTCTTAATAGCAGGTGTTGGTGGATTAGGTTGTGAAATTGCAAAAAATCTAGCGATGTTAGGAGTAGGTCATTTAGATCTTGTTGATTTAGACATTATTGAGCATTCTAATTTAAATCGTCAAATTTTATTTACAGGCGCTAAGTTAGGGGCACCAAAAGCAATTGTCGCGGCTCAAAAATTAACCGAGATTAATCCAAATATTGTTGTGAAAGGATATCATTCTTCTTTAGAACGGTTAGACCCTGCTTTATACTATGCTGCTGATGTTATTATTGGAGGCCTTGATTCAATGAATGCCCGCTTGAATTTAAATGCTCAGTGTATACGCTTTAGAAAGCCGTTTGTAGATGGTGGAGTATCTGGTTATCATGGGCATATGTATTCGATCTTTCCTTATCAAAATGCTTGTTATGAATGTAATCCACTTCCAGTATCGGAAAGTGATGAAATGGCGGCCTGTACTGTAGTAGGGGTTCCTCGAAAACGTATTCATTGTCTTTTTAAAGGAGATATGGCCTTTAAAGAAAAATTTGATAGAGATCCAAATCCAAAAAATATAACAGATATTGAATTTATTCAAAAAGTTGCAAATGAATTAGTAAATAAACATAATTTCTTACCAGAATATACAATAGATGATATTGTTAAAATCATTAATCGCCACGATCCTGGGATCATCACGATTAATGCGGTAATATCTGCTTTAGAATCTCATGAGGCTGTTAAAATATTGCATTGGAAAAAAGGTCATAAGGGTTTAGGACACCCTATTGCGAGTTATGTAATATTTAATGCAATGACAATGAAACTTTATCACATAGAAAAGAAGAGAAATCCAGAATGTTCTCAATGTGGTAAAAATACAAGGCGTGTGGTCATAAAGATGAGAGCTCAATCACCATGTTTGAATATAATTCGAACATTAAAAAAGAATGGGTTTGAATTAGAGCCTGAATTTGAACCAGTTCTAACCCTGCAAGATTATAATGATATCTTGGTTTTAGATTTAGAGCAGAGTTTGATTGAGAATGGTTTGAGGAATTACGAATTTTTAACTGTTGCAGGGTTTAAGGGTGGAGAAATTTATGTTACCTTAAAATTAATTTAAAGTTTAATTTAAAAATGATTGGTATCTAAAATTTATCAATAAAAGAAAAGTATGATAAAAAAATTATAATTATAATAAAAAAGGTTAAGAAAATGAGTATAAGAAGTAGTCGGATTTCTCAAGATTTTGCAGGATTAAAAAAGTTACTCAAGGATGGTACTATTATTCAATTAAAACCTTTTAATCCAAAAAAGAAAAGCATTGATCATTTAGCAATTACGCTCAAAGGACCTAAAAATACAGCATATGCAGGAGGCTTGTTTAAATTGGAGATGAGTTTCCCTGCTCAATATCCTAAGCAACCACCATTTGTAAGAATGCACACTCCGATATGGCATCCAAATTTTTGGCCAAAACCAAATGAATATAAGGGACAGAGAAATATTTGTTTAGCATTAGTGGATCCTTCTTTAGCAGGTAAAAAAGGAGGATGGAGTCCTTCAAAAACTGCTGTCACCATTGTTCAAGCCATAATTGCTATGTTAAATACCAGTGGTAAATATGTAAATCCTACTGATGTGTTTAATAAGAAAGCTGCAATGGAAATGATGAAAGATCCAAAGTTTTTCGATAAAAAGGTTAAAAATTTAGTAAAGAAGTATGCAAAGGATAAATGGTGAATCTAAATGAATGAAGATGATAAGATTAGTATCTCGATTAAGGAAGCAGTTAAGCAAAAAATTAAAGAGAAAATTAAAAAAGAATTACTTGAAGAGATATATAATGAACTAAAGTTAGAAGAAGAATTAGAGGAAGAAATAACATTTGAGTTAATAGATACCAAACCGTTAGAACACTCAGAAAGTATTAAGGAAAAACTCGAACCCATTCCTATGGTGCCAGTAAAAACTACCGCTAATAGTGATAAAATTAAAGCACAAATTGTGATAACTGTTAAAGCTGTTCTAAAGATCGCAAGTCATTCTTTAAAGTACGCTCACTCTAAAATTCCACGAGAAGATTGGGTTGAAGTGATCGGCTTGTTGGCAGGAAAATACGATAACGCAAAGGGAGTGTTATATGTTGAAGATGCTTATCCTATGGGTCATGGCACAGCTGTCTACGCAGAGATTAATGTTGAAAGGAATCGAAAGTCTGGTCATGAACGAGCGTATGAAGAAATTATCAAAAAGGGGTTATTCATTTGTGGATGGTATCATTCTCATCCTTCCTATGGTTGTTTTATGTCTAGAGAAGATTTAGGAACTCAAGCACGGTATCAAAAGTTATGGGATAAAGCTATAGCTTTAGTTATAGATCCATATCAAATTAATGGATTATCATTAGGATTTGAAATATATCGTGCAAATTTTAAAACTAAAAAATGGTTTTCGGTACCTTTTGACATCAAGGGGTACTTAGACGTAAAAATGTTACCTGAGATATTAGACTTTATGAATCCAATAATTGAGGGAAGAGCAGCCTATTTAGAATATGATGAAGAATAATTTTTGAGTTGAAAGGGGTTAATTAAATCATGGTAAAAAAGAAGGGAATAGCAATAATATTTATTCTATTTCTCCTAATAGGACTTATCCATGGTTTAATTTCAATTTCACTAAATATTTCTTTAACCTGGATATTAATTGGATTGTGGATAATAGTTTCCTTAAAAATTATAGAAAATATAAGAAGACATCGCGAGTTTAATTCTCCTCATAATACTGCCTTTTTTGTTGTAATCCCTTTATTCATGGGGATTTTTTATTCCATTTGGGGGTATTTTACGGGTATTTTTGGAGAAAATCTTATCGAAGGTTCGAATCTTTATTTTAGTGGTTGGAGTCTTATTTTTGGATTTCCTTATGTAACATATGGTTCCTACTCATTATATCGTTGCTTTAAGAAATATAATGTTATTTATTTTGGGGCAAAATCTATAAAAGCTAAGACTTTTGGATTTATTTTAGCTTTTGTGGTACTTAGCTTTATTATAACTTATTGGATAATATTTTATTCAATATTTGATTATTTTGAGACAATATTAATACCACTTCATTTGTCGTTAAATCTTAATCTTTTAATATTATTTATTAGTTCTATTTTAATATTAACTATATTTGGATTTTTTGCTTCACAGAGAACCCTACCTGCATTAACTAATGATTATATAGAACAACGAACGAGAAAAATAAATTCTTTAGCGAATGCTTCACCGTCATCTTTGCCCAGAACTCAGAGACGACAAGTAACAAATAGACACTCAATCCAAACGCCCTCCAGTAAAACTGAAACTATTGCTTCAAGAACTCGAACTAATTCATCAAGAACTACTCCAACCTCTCAAAGAAAGACTCAAAGGACCAAGATAACTTATAAAACGAATTCAACAAGAAAAACCTCTGGAACATCACAAAATCGAGGAAAAAAAATGCGAAATTTAGATATATACAAACCTATAGCAGCATTACTTTCACCAGAAGATTTTAAATGTATTTTCTGCTTTAAATTACCAAAACTCCCCGAAGATAGAAGTAGAGGTATCATTTTATGCCCAAATTGTAAATATCCTGCACATGCAGATGAGTTCAAAGATTGGGTAAGAACTTCGAATCTCTGTTCAAGATGCAGTACACCAATTTCCTCTAGCTTCAGAAACAATCCTAAAATTATTAGCGTAAAAAATTATATGGTAATTTATAAATACTTTTTAAACAAGAAAAATAAAAAATAGATGTATGTCCTACTAAAATTTAGTGGGGCAATTTTACGCTTTTGGTTAATTCTCCTATTGTAGTTTCTAATTCAGAGTATACGTTATGGGGGTGAATCGACTCATAACTTTCAATTTTAAAAATTATTTTAAAATTGTCTTCTAAATTGGGAAAATTGCGTAAAATGAAATTTTTTGCCATTTCTCTTATAACATCCTCAGCAAATAGAGGCTTTAAATGAGCAGTTCTCACTAATTTTGCCTCTTCAGGTCGCTTTAAGACTGATTGCATTTTCCCACTCATTGATTCTTCGATTACATCAATTATATCTAAAACATCAATTTTATGGTGGTTTAAATCTTTGATTTGCACAATAATTGTTCCCAATGATCTCTGATTATGAGAACTAAAAGGTAAAATATTTAGCAATTTTTTGACGATCTCAGGTGACAAGTCGATATCTTTTCTATTTTTAATGATTTCCTCAGCATATTCCTGGCTCATTTCCTTTGCACAAGGGCATACAGTCATTCCTAAAGCGCTCGCTCCGATATAATAATTGAAATCAACACTCTGATCTTCTTTCTTTATTGCTTTAACAGATGAACTTATATCATATGCCTTTTGAATAGTTCGTTGTTGGTCATCCTTAGCTAACACAATTATCTTTCCTTCAAGATTTACATGCACTTTTTCTGTATAAGGATGTTTTTCAAGCAATTTCCTAGCTATTCTATCTCCAACCGCCTCAACTGAAGGTGTTGATTTAAAAATTACCTCATTAATTATCTCTTCAATTGTTTCTGAAGTTCTCGACATATGAATTCCTCTTTGTTGAGCAGGAAGGGAAATTAAAGCAGAAATTTTAGGATAAAAAGAATATTTTTTATTCTGTTGAACGATATCAACCTTTTTTTCAACACCTACAATACCCACTTTATCAATTGATATATCAATAATGGACCCTGAATCTTGTAAATCTTTTTTAAATTGATGAATTCATAACCACCGATTTTTTCTCTATTTATAAAGATATCTCAATTTTTATAATATATATTCGATTATATTATTTTTTGAAATAATAGAAAAAGAATTGTAGTAACTCATGTCTAATTTAATAATTAAGAGTGATTTTGGGTTTATAGGTGAGGATTTAGAGCTAAAAGCAGAGATATCCATCACCATCAACGAAAAAGGAAGGATTAAAGATATAGATTGTAAAGATATAGGGGATTCAAACAACATAAAGTATAATGAAAATTCCTCGTTAATCATTCCTGGATTAATTAACTCTCACATTCATATTGGTGATAGCTTTGCGAGAGAATTAGGATATAATAAACATTTAATTGATGTTGTTGCGCCACCAAATGGATTAAAACATAAACTTTTGAATATAGTTGACAGAAATCTTATGATAAAAGGTATAAAAACAGCTATAGCTGAAATGTTATCATATGGAATTACATTTTTCATTGATTATCGGGAAAATGGTTTGGATGGTATTAAGATACTTCAAGAAGCTCTTAAAGACACTTCCATTAGAAGGATGATACTAGGAAGACCGAATTATGATAAAGAGTTAGAAACGATATATAAGGAAGCCGATGGAGTAGGGTTTGCAAGTTATAATCATGTGTCAAATAAAATCAGAGAGAAACTTAAACTAATAAAAAAGACAATTCCTGGAAAAATTATATCTTGTCATGATGGTGAATTAGAAAGAAATGAGGAATTATTCGATAAATTAGTTAACGATAGGTTAATTAATGTTATAATCCATGGTACTCATTATAATGAGCAAGATTTAGAGGCAATAAAACAAAGAGCCATTTCATTGGTATTATGCCCTAGAAGTAATGGATATTTTGGATTGGGATTTCCTCCGATTTCCCAAATTATTAGGCTGCGTATTCCAATAAGCATAGGAACTGATAATGTGATGGTAAACAACCTTGATTTATTCGAAGAATTACGTTATTTATATCGGATATACAGGGTATTAGATAAGGATAAAAAAAATCCACTCTTACCATCCAGAGAACTACTAAAAATGATTACTATTAATGCCGCGAGAAATTTCAAAATAGAGGAAGATCATGGTTCCATATCCAAAGGTAAGTTTGCAGATTTTTTTAAGGTAAATCTAGCTGCAACTAACTTTTACAGCATTTATACAAATACAGCGCATTTCTGTGACTTATTAGTTCAAAGATTAAAGTCAAATAACATTAGCAAAGTATATATTGGAGGTAAGACGGTTTATGAAAGAGATTGAACGACCATATATAATTTTAAGTTGTGCAATGACTATAGATGGAAAAATAGCATCTAAAATAGGTGATACCGAGTTATCTGATGAGATAGATTGGAGAGAGGTACATAAGCTTAGAAGCAAAGTAGACGCAATCCTTGTGGGAAAAGGGACAATTATAAAAGACAATCCGAAACTTCATATTAAATTTGTAGATCATCAAGGATATTACAGACTGGTTGTTGATAGTAACCTTTCAATACCTATTGATGCACAAGTTATTAAGTATAAACCAGATCTCTATCCTACAATAATAATTACTACTGAAAATATAAAGTTGAATAAAGTTGCTCAATATGAAAAAGCGGGAGTTAAAATTATAAAATCAGGCAAACAAGAAAGGGTAGATATTATTAAATTAATGCCTTTACTTTATCAAAAAGGAATTCATAAAATATTATTAGAAGGAGGCGGTAATCTAAATTGGAGTTTTATTAAGGCGAAATTAGTAGATGAATTGCGAATAACTATAGCTCCTTGGATTATTGGTGGTGAAAATGCTGTAAGTATAGTTGAAGGAGATGGCTTTTTAAAGATGATTGAATGTCCTAGGTTTAGATTAATAGAAACAAAACAATGGAATAATTATATTACCTTATTTTATGAAAAGGATTATGAATGAAGAGAAGAATCAGATCGAGAAATTAAAGACTTTAAGTTTAAAGAAACTAAAAACTTTAGTAAAAGAGATTAAATCACAATTACCAGAAAAGGATCAGAATATTATTACCTATTCTAAAAATTTTACTTTAGTTCTTTCAACGTATTGTTCAAATAGATGTAGTTATTGTTATTTTAATCATAGAATTCAGAAAGAACAAGAAGATGATAATGTAACTCTATTAGAAAAAGAAAAAGTAGTATCTACTTTATTGATCGCAAAACAATATGATTGTAAAGAAGCTCTTTTAATGTCAGGAGAGTGTTCTGATCATTTTAAAGAAGTAAGAGAGGAATTATTAAAAAGTAATTATCAAAGTTTTATTGAATATGTAAGTAGTTTATGTGAAAGGTTATTACAACAAAATTTCTTACCCCATACAAATATAGGTACTCTTAATTATCAAGATTTAAAGGAGTTGAAAAAATACAATGCAAGTATGGGATTGATGTTAGAAAGTACAAATAATAAATTATGTAAACCAGGAGGAGTACATCAATATTCACCTGATAAAGCACCTGAAAGAAGGATAAAACATATTGAAGATGCAGGTGAACTGAAAATACCATTTACTACTGGATTATTACTTGGAATTGGAGAAACAATTGAAGATAGAATTAATGATTTATTTCTCATTAAGCAACTCAATGAAAGATATGGCCATATCCAAGAAATTATTATTCAGAATTTTATTCCACATCAAGGGATTTCATATGAACCAAAGCATTTAATCACAATAAAAGAAACTTTAAGAACCGCTGCTTTAGCAAAAATCATATGTGGAAATGATATTTCTATTCAAGTACCTCCAAATTTAATCAGAGAATATGAAAGCTTTGCTATTGATCTTGGGATAGATGATTTTGGTGGTATATCTCCATTTACTAAGGATTATATAAATCCCAAACATCCATGGCCTCAAATTACATACTTAAAGGAAATATGTGAATCCAAAGGGGTAATTTTTAAAGAAAGATATCCTATTTATGACAAATTTATAGAAAAATCTGAATTTTGTCCAGAAAATATTAAAAATACAATAAATAATATTAAGCAAAATGAATAGCAGAGAAATTATAATTGATCCTAAAATTAGGTCTATTTTAAAGAAAGCGGAAGATTCAGAGGAAATTTCTCCTCAAGAGGGTTTAGTTTTGTTAAAAGTTACGGGGAAGGAGTTTTTCGCTTTACAACAGACCGCAGATCGTTTATGTTTTGAAAAAAAAGAAAATGTTGTTACTTTTGTGATCAACCGGAATATAAATTTTACTAATATATGTTATCAAGGTTGTAAATTTTGTTCATTTAGCGTTCATAATAAGCATGAAGATGGGTACCTTTTAACAATTGAACAAGTAAGAAACAAAACAGAACAAGCTAAAGATGTTGGTTGTACTGAGGTATGTATTCAAGGAGGAATTAATCCAAATTTAGATATTGATTATTACTTAAATATTCTTAAAACGGTTAAACAAGTTGATTCTAAGATCCATACGCACGCTTTTTCACCTCAGGAAGTATATTCCATGTCAAATTTATATCAAACTTCAATAGAAGAGACATTAAAAGAATTAAAAAGTGCAGGGTTGGATTCTATGCCGGGAACTGCTGCTGAGATATTAGTAGATAAAATTAGACACATAATCTGTCCAAATAAAATTACAAGCTCACAATGGATTGAAATCATTAAACAAGCTCATATCTTAGGGATTCCCACAACTTCTACAATTATGTATGGTCATATTGAAGAACTAAAAGATCGTATTAGTCATCTTGAAATTATAAGAGAGCTACAAAGAGAAACAGGTGGGTTTACAGAATTTGTGCCACTTCCATTTGTAAGAGAAAACCCCGCATTATCAAAATTACCTGAATTTCCTTTAAGGCCCAGTTATGGAATGGCGGACCTAAAATTATTTTGTGTAGCACGCTTATTTTTTAATAATTATATTGATAATATTCAGTGTTCATGGGTTAAATTAGGTCCAAAATTTGCCCAAGTTTCTCTTAATTATGGAGTAAATGATTTTTCTGGAACTCTAATGGAAGAGAATATTTCTAAAAGCGCAGGAGCAGAATTTGGAGAATATTTAAAACCTCAAGAAATAATAAATATCATTAAAGATGCCGCAAAAAAACCAGCGCAGAGGGATACTCTTTATAAAATTTTAAAATATTTTTAAAACTTAAAAGATAAATAAACAATTAATTTTTTAATTTAATCTTGTAGGAAATTTAAAATATATCGTTGAGCAATAAGATCTGAGCTGATTTTTCCAAGAACTTTTCCTTCTAATACTATAGGCATGGCAGAAATTTGGTATTGTTCAAACTCTCTAACAATATCTAGTATAGAAAGATTTGGAGATGCTGAAATAACATCTTTTGTCATAATTTCATTTACACTTGCATCACAAACACCTTCAGCAGATGCTTTAGTGATATCCCAGTCCGTTACTACGCCTACAAGTTTTTCATTTGATATTACTGCTATAATTCCGCTATTATTATCAATCATGGACTTAGCGGCTTCCTGGATTGTAGAATCGACTTCAATTATGGGAATAGAGATCATAATATCTTTAGCAGTCAATTCATTCTCTTTAACTTTTAATCGTTGCAAACTTATCTGCTCAGCAGCCTGAGAAGGTAAGGTATCAGGCGATTTTGTTAAAATATCAACTAATTCAATCATATTATGATGAATTACATTTTTTCGATATTCTTCTCCTGCTCTTAAACGTTTTTGAGAAAGTTGAACAAATTCATCGGAATGATCTTTAAGCCATTTATTTACCGCATCTTTTTTACCTAACAATTTTTCAGGAATTTGAATATGTTCTGGAGTTTTTACAATATGTTCTTGAGCAGCAAAAATTACTCCGCCTGAATTTACTAAATAATCATTTGCTATCATAACACCCTTCTCACGATATACTATTTGTTCCATGCGTGTTCTTGCTGCTTTTCTATTTGGATCTGGGGAGTAAGTATTTGCGCCCTCAATGATTATATTCCATTTTCCCATGTGATCAACAATCATTGATGCATTATCGGAAGGTCTAACTCCAAGATAATTAAATATTGGGGCTGCAGGGATAAAGCAAAAAGCATCTTCACGTAATAGATCATTCGAATTAGTTGAAAATTTAACGGGATGTTTATATCCCTGTGATAGCATTTTTTGTTTAAAATAGATGTTTGTAACAAGGCCTTTTTCATGCCATAAATCAAATAGATCTTCTATTGGGAGCCCAAATTCATTATATAGATATCCCTCTAAATCACTTATCCCTATCACTTTCACTTCTGGAATCGAACTTCTTAATATTCTTGCTACGTGAGCACCAACAGCTCCAAATCCTTGAATTAGTATTGTAAGATCTTTACTTTCAGGTATTTCTATATTTTCAAATTGAGATAAAACTCTCATTCTTGGAAGAATTTCTAAAAGTGTCTGAAGTGCGGTCACAACACCTCCCGCAGCAGCACCTAACTCGTCTATTCTATTTCCACCCATATCTGCAGTCTTAGAAACAGCACTATCAAGCCCATTTTCAATCGCAATTAATTTCATATCCGCATCATTAGTACCTACATCAGGACCGGGGACATAAATCTCTTTATATCTTCTAATTAATCGTGCAAATCCTCGTACAATTTCTTCATGAATTTCTAGGGGTAAATCCCTTTCAGCTACAATTCCAGATTTGCCTCCCCCATAAGGAAGGTTCGCCGCAGCATTTTTTAAAGTCATACCGCGAGCTAAATTATGGATATCAGATGGAGTAATGTTAGGTAACATTCTTATTCCTCCCATAGAGGGCTTTCCCATTGAAAGATTATCTACGACTACAAAACCTCCGATCTCCAATTTTGAGGTCTCATCCCATATGCATGCGACTAACTGTGGCCCCAGAGAGTCTCTAATAATTCCTAATCTTGATAATAATTGCTCATCAATATTACTAAACTCTAAGTAGCATTTTCCGTCCTCTTTTTTAAGACGATTTTTTAATGTAATTTCTGGAAGTCGTTCTTTAAGAAATCTATCCATTGCTTTTGGTATCATAATTATTCAATAAAATCTGAATTTCATTTTTTAAATCTAATTATATTTTCATATATGAATCTCTTAAATTTAAAATTGTTCTCTATTAAAAAATGTCAAGTTAAATTAGAAATGTTAAATGTTAAATAATAGAGAGTAGATGATGAAGGGATCAAAAAAATTATTACTAATAGGTATTGATCAAGCTATTCCTTGTTTGCTTAATAAGTTCCTTGATACTAATATCTTACCTAATATAGCTAAACTCCGGGAAAATGGAGTAATGACTGAAGCGTTTTCTTGTCCTCCGTGTGATACACCAACTAATTGGACTACAATCGCAACAGGAGCTACAACTGCTATTCATGGAGCAACCAGTTTTTATATGCATAATTCCGGAGATTCTTTTGAAGAAGGATTAAAATTTCGATCTAGAACGCAATTATCTCGATATTGTAAAGCGGAATATATATGGAACGTTGTGGATAAGAGTTCATTAATTCCATTTGTATTTAATTACCCTTCAGGATGGCCAAATAATTTTAAAAAAGGAGTTATGAGTTTATTCACTTGGGAGATACCTGAATCATATCCTATATTGATGTCTACATCAAAAACATATAAATTTGATATAGAAGATAACAAAAAGTCAATCCAACTAAATATCAGTATTAAAAATAAGAATTTTAAATGCAATTACAATAAAGAGGTATTCTTGATCAATTTAAAGGGGAATAAATTTGATGCTTTGAAACTATTAATAAGTGAGAAGTTAGGATGGCAAACTATTAGGGAAAAAGAATGGAGCAATTGGATAGAAGCAATCATAAATACAAACATTGGTCAATTACCTTGCTTATTTAAAATAAAGTTACAAGAGATAGATTATGAGGAAAAATATGTTAAAATTAAACGCTCTACTGTATATAATATTAAAGGTTGGGCATATCCTGAGACTTTTGGTGATAAATTAATCAAAAATGTTTTTGAATATGATTTACCCGAAAAACATGATGTTGAGTTTATGATGTATGAGGGGATAAAAAAGTACTTAATATCTGCAAGGGAAGAAAGTTTAACTTTGGCTAAAACTATAAATTTTGCTAAAACGGACTTTAACTGGGATGTATGCTTTTTTCATTATCATCCTTTAGACACTATTAATCATAATTCTCTCGCATTTTTATTTAATAAATCACCATTTTATGAGGAGGATAAAGCCAAGAAAACACTCAAGAATGTTGAAACTGCTTATAAAATCGTTGATGAGCTTATTGGTAATTTATTCAAAACTTGTGTTGATCAAAATACTATTGTTTGTTTTGTTTCAGACCATGGGGCAATCCCTATATGGAAAATAGTAAATCTTCCTCATTTTTTTATAAAATCTGGGTTACTTAAATATAAATGGAGTTCTAAAGAAAATTGCTATATTATAGATTGGAAAAAAACAAAAGTATTCCCTTATATAGAGCCACCCTTTATTTGGATTAATTTAGAAGGACGAGATCCAAAGGGAATAGTAAAACATTCTGAATATGACGATTTAAAAGATGAAGTTATCAAGATACTTTATGATATAAGAGATCCTTACACTAACGAAAAATTGATTGATTTGGCAATAAAGAAGGAAGATGCTGATTATCTTGGTCTAAATGGTGAAAGAATTGGTGATATAATATATTTTTTAAAACCCCCCTATAGTTTATTCGATGGGAATCTAGAGATGCTTAATGCCTCTCGCCTTTCAAAAAACCTTTTTAATAAACCAGAGGTTTATAATTCCCAATCATTTTTTGGAGCACATGCTTATTTCCTTCCGAAAACTAAATTTGGAGAATATTCAATCAGCGTCCCATTGATTTTATCTGGACCAGGAATTAAAAAAGGGGAGATGTTGAAAAAACCAGTAAATCTTGTCAATTTGGCACCCACATTTTCTCATTTACTGCAAATTCCGAAACCTAAAGATTCTCAAGCTAGGGTCCTTTATGAAATAATGGAATAATAATAACGAGAAACTTGGTTTTTTGAATTCTAAATATTATTATAATTTAAGTAAAGTGTATAATTTAATAATATTAAATCAATTTTGGAGATCTTATAAAAATGGTTACTTTAATAGCAACTCTCAAAATAAAAGAAGGCAAAATGCCTGAAGCCATTCAAGTACTTAAAGAGATGGCAGCAAACATAAAATCATCTGAACCTGGGACTTTGGAATATATCCCTCATACGGTAAAAGGAGAAGGATTAGAAAATACAATAATTTTCTATGAAAAATATGAAACTGAAGAAGCAATGAAATTCCATAGTAAAAATTTAGTTAAAACAGCAATTAGGTTGGCTCCACTTTTAGATCCAGGAAGGGATATAAAAGTCTGTAAAGAGATTATTTAAGTTTAGTTAATCTAAATTTTATTTATTTTTTTTAAATAATAACTCATCTTGAATATATGGTCTTCCGGTATATAAACAAAGCTCTGCTTTACTTAATTCTCTCCCTAAGTAATTTAAATGATAAATATCATCGGTTATGCGTAATTCCATAACCTTTTTACTTAAAGTTTCTGCATTCTTTCCTATTATAAGATTGAGTAGCTCATCGTTATTAGAATAAAATAATATATAAATTTGTTTTGAATAGTGATCCACAAAAAACCTAAAATAACCTTTTTTATCAGAAATGTAATCTGGGTTTTCAGGATCGACGAAAATGGCTTTTGTCTCATCAATTTGAGGGAAATCCTGACTAACTTTTCCCTTTGCTTTAAATATTGAAATGCCATGATTAATAGGAGGTGTTTTTTTACATTTTGCTAAATAATTAAGTTTAATAGATTCTTTTAATTCACGAACTCCGCCCATAAGTTTTATACTATGTTCTACGGTAAATAAAACGCCCATCTCTAATTCTATTGCTATACAAGCTAATAATCCATTAATACCGATGGAATCAATGTCCATTAATTCAACAACGTTTGAAATTCCAAAAAATAATGGTAATTCAATGCTTTTATCTCTTATTTGAGAGACTTTCTTTTTATATAAAAAATAAGCTTCCAAAGAATTTGTAAACCCAGGACTTATTGGAGTCTCAAGCAGAGGATCAGCTATCAGTTTTTGAAATCCCAGATTTTGCAATTCCTCTGTAAAGTAAAGTAAATTTTCAACTCTTAATGCAGGTTCTTTTGGAAAATACGCTGCTTTAATATTCGTGGGAAGAATTACAATCGGTATATCTTTTGGAATATTTAGTAGCTGTTTGTAATTTCCTTTATCAAAACTTAGAATCATATCAATCCCTTCATCTATTGCGGACCTTATTTCTTCTTTTTCCATTGAATCTATACTTATTAAAGTATTAAATTTAGATTGAATGAGATTAATAACTTCACGAACCCTTTCAGGATTAGGTTTATTAGCTATACATCCTATATCAATAATATCTGCTCCTGAGTCTAAATAATGCTTCACTTTTCTAAGTATTGACTCATTAGGCTTCTCTGGACAATTTACTATCTCAGCGATTATGGGAGGGGGTAAATCGCGACCAATTATTAAATCGGATTTTTGTCTATTAATATAAAAAGTATGAGTCCCAATATTTTCTTTAGCTAATTTAATTTTTTCAGATAGGATATCATTATATTCTCGAATTCCAGATAATTGGATTAACTTATTAGCTGCAATATTGGTAGATAATTGAATTGAGTCTAAATTATTTAATATAAAAGGCAAATCAGACGCAAATTCTGGGCCTTTTTTAATTTCAATTGAAAATTCTTTTTCTAGATTAAAAGTATCCCATTGAACAAATCCAGGCAATAATATAATATCATAATTAGATTTGGAGATTTTTTTCAAAATCTCTTTAGTTAAATCTTCCGATAGAAAGGCTGAAATTGTTATAGGTGCTTTGTATACTTCGATTTCATTCTTATGTATATCTTTTATAAGGTTATTAATTATGGGATAACTATTAAGACCGGTTATAATTAATATTCTTTTAATCTAAATCACTTAATAATCTCTCTTTATTGAATGGAATATAAATATCGTCTAATATTGAGCCCTTAGCTTCTCTAACTCGTAGATTATTTACAATGGATTCAAATTTGCCTCCCAGCAAACCGTTAGCTATAAAGGCTGCTCCTTGGGCAGCATGTTTTGATAAATGGCTATATGATTTCATTAGTCTTACTGGAGCAATTTCACTTAAATTATTAATCATTTTCTGATCTAAATATTTTAGTTCTGCTCCTCTCCCTGCTATTAAAATTTCACATATCTTTTTTCGGTTAGTAAATGAAGCAGAGATACCATAAACTGCTTTTTTGACATCTGATAAATACGCATCAAGAGCCATCTTAGTTTGGTCATCCTTTTGTGCTAGTAATATTATCTCATCTAAGCTCAAATCTTGATAACCTGCAATAAAAGACACTCCGCCTTTATAAATATTCTTCTTTTTTATGTCTTTAATTAAATAAGCTAACTCTCCATCAAGACTACCGCATGCTCGAAATCCCATTATATTTGATCCTCCAATACCGTCGATGATTTGACCATTTTCAATTGCAAGTACAGCAGTAAATCCGTAACCTATTTCTACCATGATAAAATTTACGTCTTCAGGGCGGTTATTTTTTCGTTCCATCTGATCCCTTATACCTGTAACAGCAGTACATAATTTATCTGCCGTCCCCATGTCAATTTTGTTAATTTTTCGATAATTTGGAACAGTTGGTAAATGTTTAACACCTGGAACAATAACTCCTGGAATATTTTCAGCTTTAATAAGCCTAAGAACATTACCAAGACCAATTAATTTATCCTTTTCTTTTTTCTCGAATTTGAGTACTGTAAAAAATATATCTTTCTCTGTTAAATCTTTTACACTCTTTAATGGTAACCCAAAACCGCTTGGCGCTACCATTAAATCAATATTTTCCATTGATTTGATAACTGCAATAGCTTTTTTTGGATCTTCAATTAACTCTTTTGATGGTAATGAGGTGTCTAATATTATTTCATCCTCATCTAAGCCACAAAAATCCCACGAAAGTGACCCCGGATCAATTCCAAGTACCCTATACACTAATAATCAGATCTTATATAATGCTCAATTTATAAAAGTTCAATAATTCATTTTATATTTATTAATTTTTAATAGTTCTTCTTAAAATCTAAAGAATAAATTTTAACTAGAAAAAATTAATACTCATATAATTTGATTAATAATTTTTTCCATTGGAGTAAGAATTCTTTTATATATCATTATGAATATGGATTATAAATCTATAGGACTAGAAGAGAATTCATTGTATGAAGTCTTAGCGACAACTTTTTCAATTGAAAGTGAAAATCAATTTGTTCCTAATACGGCATCTATGGGAATTAGAATATTGAATAATGGTTTAATTAGTATGAGCCCTTATCCTTCAACAAAAACTTTTCAAAATTTGAATCAAATACCCCTTGTAACGCTTAATTTTGTAGATAATATCTTTTTATACGCTTTAACTTCATTAAAAGGTTCAAATATGCTTAATAATATTAAAGGAGAAAAGGAAAATTTTTATGATTATTATCAATTAAAATCATTGACTCATTTTAAGGATCAACTTAAAGCTAAAAAACTCCAAGAAAGTTTCTCAATTCCTTTTATAAAAGATTCTTGGGCAATAATTATTAGTGAAGTAAAAATGAGAAATAATAGACATAAAGAAGATGAGTTTGGAATGCTGAAATTAACGGAATTTTTACTAAGCCCAATTTTAATTAAAAAATTTAGAGAATCATACAAACTTTTTAATAGAGCAGAAAATATTACTTTAGAAACTATAATTTTAGCAACAAGATTAAAGGTTGCCTTTGAAGTAAAAGATAAAAGCTCTTTAGATCAAATCAACTATAAAATCGCAGAAAATGTAAAAACAATAAACAGATTTAGTAAAAATGAAAGGGTGTTGAGATCCTTAGAATATATTCAGCAATATATTGAGAAATTTAAAGATTAATCCTTTACTTTAATGGTTTCAATATACATTAAGGGATACTTTAGGGTATCAATCCACTTAATAAAGGCAGTTACTTCAACAGATTCAAATTCAATAATTACTTTAGCATTTATGATTTTTCCAGTTACTTCATCATAGTCAAACTCGGTAGATTTATCACCAGAGATTTTAGTTTTATCAATATCGATTTTCACAAATTTGACATATGGTTGGCATGATATTGCAGCTTCTATTCCTTTTTCAATAGATTCAATAACTGCTGAATCTGAACGTATTGGTATACCACATAAAATGTGATAAAGTGCTCCTAATTTTATTCCAACTTCAAAGCAAGCTCTTTCTCTAATACTCAGGTTAGGATCAAAGAAAGACCGTTCATCAGTAAGAGGCATTAAATATCATCCAAATACTCAATTTTTGCTCCATCATTATTTGGTTTACAGATGTAAATATGACCACCTATAGGTTTCAGACGCATTTGCACTTCTTTTAATAAGGCATTTGCTTCTTCATCTGATTCGACAATTCCAACTATACTTGGACCAAATGAAGACATAGCATATGCTTTTAATCCAAATTCCTCAAAAAATTTAAGAATCCCCTTAACAATGTCGTGTTGTAGAGAAATCTCGATTTTCTTGAATCCAATTTTTTGAATACTTTTTAACCCTTCTCCGAAACATTTTAAATCGTTTTTAATAATTCCTGGAATAACTTTCATTAAAATTTGATGAGAAACTTCTGTGACTTCTGATTTAGGTATTGGGGCATTAGATTGAAAAATACTCACTTCTTCATCCCCATAAGCACCTTTTTTTACATTTGGTATAACTAAAACAAATCTCCAATTTTCAGGGATGGGATATCTTAAAATTGTAATTGCAGGATCTACTTCGGTTGATGCTGAAGATGGCAAAAAGGTTTCTTTTTCTTTTCCTATTCCAAAATCATGCCCTGCATCTAATATGAAACCCCCGTTTTCAAAACCTCTCCAGCCTATTCCAGAAGTTCCTCCTCTTCCAACGAGTTTGGTTAATTCATTCGTATTTAAATTATTTATATTCTTTAGTTTGGTTATAGCTCGAGCAATAGCTAAGGATAATTGGGTTTTTGAGCCTAACCCTACGTGGCTGGGGTAATATCTTATAAGATTAAAATGAAAATTTTTATTACTTATATTAAACGCTTTAAATACCCTTGATGCAATTTCGTTTATTACCTCGATTGATTCTCGATAATATTTATTTGCTTTAATTTTGAATTCTTCAGCATTGTTTGAAGCTTCGAAAACAACATTTGGACGGTCTAACATAAGACCTATCCCTCCATCTACCCTTCCCGTGAAACCATTCTCATCAATTAAGGAAAGATGAATACGACAGGGCGTAATTATTCTAATTTTCATTTTATCTTAAATAAGAAAAGTTTCAAACTAAATGTAAGAATCTTTAAAATAATTTAAATTTAATATAAATTCATGGTTTTTTTAATATTATGGAATATAATAGATTTTATTAATGATTAAACTTTGATGAAAATTCGACCAAAACAAACAGTTATAAAAGAAACATTCTATATTATAACTTAAAGACTTCTAAATGACTATCTATTAACAAAACTGTCAGGTAGTATATGCCATCTTGATAGTACTTGATGGATTAATGTGTTATTTGTTTAAATAATATGATTAAAAGGGTAATGCAAAGTTTAAGTAATTTAGATATAATTTTTGGGGGTTAATTAAAGATTATCACTATTTTCGTAGTTGAGGATGACCATTCGTTAAGGATGCTTTACGAGAAAGCCCTAGAACTAAATGGATATACTGTTATAGGCGCCGCAAAGGATGGAGACGAAGCAGTAAAAATGTTTGTAGGTTTCACTTCTAAACCAAAGGTTATTATAATGGATCATAGAATGCCTATAAAAAATGGAATTGAAGCAACGAAAGAAATTTTAGCAATATCTGATAATCCAAAACCCAAAATTATATTTGCGAGCGCTGATCTTTCAATTAAAGAAGAGGCTTTAGCGATTGGTGTTTCATGTTTTAAGGATAAACCATTTACACTAGAAAGATTATTTAGTAATATTGAAAAGGTAATAGCCAAGGATCAAATACTAAAAATTCAAAGTTGAAAAAAACTATGCTTATTTTTTTTTAGTTTTATAGCAATAATTTAACAATAGGATCCTAAATTCTATATATTTTCTATTCTTTATTTTTATGATATTTAGAAAGAATAAATTTGATTAAAAAGGATAAATCAACGTAAAAGGCGTATTTTTTTGAGTGATTTGGAAGGATTAACTAGAAGATTATTAAAACGAGGAAAAAATGATGAAGAAATTATTAGTAGAATTATCCAAGAGTACCTCGATTTTAAAGATATTAACGAAGATGAAGCTAAAAAATATTCTAAAGCTATTTTAGATGAATGCAAAAGGAGTGATCTTAGTTATATTTCTAATCGATTTATTAAAGAGCTTTTAGAAGTTGAAATTGCTGATGTTACTATTGGAAGGCAGGGTGTGGGGTGTAGAGGAGCAGGCGACTTTTTTGTGCATAAATTAATTGCAGAATTATCTGAAACCACACAAAAGCCATTCTTAGCCCCAAATTCCCTCGATGATGCAGGAGCAGTAAAACTATCTGAAATAAAAGGTTTTGAAAAATACGAAGATATTATTGTTGTTTCAAAGATGGAGGGCATTCATAGTCGTTTAAGCGACTTTCCATTTATTTGTGGATTCCATGTTACAAGAGCATGCTTACGAGATTTATATGTCAAAGGTGCGAAACCAATCTCCATTATGGTTGATGTTCATTTAGGAGATGATGCTGATGTGGGTAAATTATTTGATTTTATGGCGGGAATATCTAGTATATCAGAATTAACAAATGTACCAATCACCGCAGGTTCTACACTAAGAATAGGAGGTGATATGGTAATCGGAGATCGCTTAGTAGGAGGTTTAAGTGCCGTTGGCGTTCTTACTGATAATATATTAGCTCGACGAAACATTCAAATAGGGGATAAAATTCTGATGACCGAAGGGGCAGGGGGTGGGACAATTGCTACTACAGCTATTTATTCTGGAAATCATGAAGTCGTAAAAGAAACCTTGAACATAAAATTCCTTGAAGCATGCGAATTAATTCTTGAAAGTGATTATCGTAAGCATATTCGAGCAATGTGTGATGTTACAAACGGTGGATTACGTGGAGATTTATATGAGATCAATTACGAGGCAAATTGTGGTGTATTAATCTATGAAGATAAAGTAAGGAAGTTGGTTAATCCCAATGTTCTAAACTTATTAGAAAAAGTGGGTGTAGATTATTTAGGTGTTTCTTTAGATGCATTATTAATTTATTGTTCTGAAAGTGCTGTAAGTAAGATTATATCAGATTTAAGTAAAATTGATATTAAATGTTTCGAAATTGGTTATGTAGATAACTCAAAAGAAGTGAAAATGATACATATTGATGGAAAAGAGAAGACCATACTCCCTCGTTTTAGAGAATCTGCTTATACTAAAATAAAGCAAGTAATAGGAGAAGATACGCCTGAAAAAAAAGATATTATGGAAAAGAAGATTGAAATTGCAGCTGAAAAATCTTTAGAAAAACGCAAAAATATAATTAATTATATTAAAACTAATTCAAAAATAAAAAATTAAAAAAAAATTTATTTGATAAATTTAGACTTTATATTTCTGTAATTTGAAGATTTTATAGAAATCCTCGATTGTTGTAAGACATACTATGACAATTAAAGCAACAAAACCTAACTGATATTCATCATAGAATTCTACAGGAATTCCAACATGAACCCAAGGCTCTGAGAAGTAAGGAAATATAGCTGGATTAAACATTAAATATAGAAACAGTGGTATCCATAAGAATTTTATAATTATTATAAAAACATGGAGTACCTGGTGGGTTTCTGGTTTTCTATTACCGATAATTCCACGGGAAACATCTAAAATGCCTTCAATGATCAATAGCAAACCCGCAAATCTGAGAACCACTAAGAAATCAGGGATAAACATAAATGTCGGGAATGGCTGAAATAGTAATAAAACTCCAAATATTAAACCAATGCTAGCAGCAATAACTTCACCAATTGGTTTAATGAAGGGTTTTAGAGGTTTAGCTAGTACTTCTGACACAGGTGTACCTGCTTCAGCAGCTTTTTCTAATTCCAGTTTTCTTAACTTCTGTTCTTTTTTGGATTTAAAATCTTCTGGGAAATATCCTTCCATGGATAAAACTACAAATATGATTGATATTATAACAAATGATGCAAGTAAACCCATTTGGATTCCCGTTACAAATCCATCAATTAATTGTTCTAAAGAAACAACCTCAGTTAAGATGCTAGCAATCATCCCTACTAAATTTAGAATGATAATTACTGCAAATACAATTCCTAATACTCGAGTATAAAGAGGCCACATTTCTTTGGTAATGTAGACTTTTGGTTCACCACGGCGTTTGTACTCTTTAGCTATACTTTTAGGTGTTCCCATCTGAACAATTGCTTTTCTAACTGATTGTTCGGTAGGTTGTCCAGTTTCAGATATTTCTGTTGCTTTCTGCCATATATGCTCTTCTAGTTCAGTCAAAACGTCTTTATGTTCCTTTTTATCTTTTAGCCAATCAGGAAGAGCTTTCTTCACTTTCTTCATAAAGTCTTTAACTAAATCTTCTTTACTTTGTTGGTTCATTCTTATAACCTCGTGATATTAATTCATTTTCAATATTATGCCCACAAACATCGCAAAATCGAAGCTCAACATTAGAGAGATCTATTCTGTTAGCACACATCGGACAGAAGAGATAGCGATCTTGCTTTAAATTTACATTAACGTCAAATAGTGGTGCGATAGCTTCTGTTAATTTAGAAAAAAATCCCTCTAAATAGTTGAATACTTTTGTTCCATAATTTGTCATCGAATAAAACTTTTTTCTTCTTCCCGTCTTCTCTCGTTCGGACTTTATAATCCCGTCCTCTTCAAGCTTCCTCAATATAGGATATAAAGTTCCTTCCTCAATTACAAGAATTTTGTTCGTAAATTCTAATAAATCTTTTGAAATTTGATATCCATGTACACCTTCATAACTATAACGTTTTATAATCGCCAAAATACACAACGTAGAAATCCCTCTATTGAGCTCTGACTCTAGTTTAGAGGCATATTCTTGAAATTCTGGATCTAATCCTTTAAGACTTTTTATCATTTCATTCAACTCCTTAATTTATTTTCATTTTTTATTTGGTTGGAATGAAATCTCATCCCTTATTGAAATTATTTCTAAATTTAATTTATTCCTTTTCCATTCGAAAGTTCTCAAAACTATTATTGCAATCAAGAAGATCAATAACACATAAATATTTTGTGATTGGTATATGTAATTATAGGTTATAATAGCAGAGCTATGGGCAAACATGGCACTTAATAGATTTTTGCTTGATAGGTTATAGATCGAATCGAATAGAAAAGAATGACTTAACATAATCAGATAAGAATAGAAGTTTACTTCTAATCCATTTGCGATATTAATTGGTTGATGCCAAAGCCACCAAAATGAGCCCAGAATTAAGCTTCCAATGTGTTTACCGAATTTATTTTGTAAGTGCCCCAATGCGAACCCTCTCCAACAAGGTTCTTCTAAAATAGGACTTGATAATAATCCCGCAAAAAAAGTTAAAGGAATTATAGCAATTAACCAAAAACCTAAGGTATTCAGAGGGGCAATAGCAAGAATTCTTAATTCTCCTTCATTAATTACCCAATAATTTAATAAGCTTCCACTGATTGTTGTTAAAGGTAGAATTAATGCCGCAGGAATTAACCATATTATATTTTTTCCTTTTATTCGAATACTGTCAAATATTTGTTTTATTCCATAACCTCCTTTTGTTATTTTGTCAAGCAAGATTAAAACGATTAAAGGAGCGATACCTCCAATACTTTGTCCAATAATTATGGGAACATTGAACTCAATTATTCCTAATCGTCCTAAAGCCATAGGTATCCATATTGACCAACTTGAGATGAGTGCGATAACTAAGAATAACAGCACTTTATATCTACTGATGAAGTTTTTCATATTTCCAACCTTTTTTTTATAACTTTATAGTTTTTTATAGTATTTTTTCAATACTGTTCTACGCATAGTATGTGATCGATACTATTTAAATCTTTGGATAACTTATATTTTCACAAAATAAGTTTTTTAAAATTAATGAGATTCAAAATTATAAGGAATATTATGTCCCTTAATGAAAATATTAAGAACAAACTTAACGCTCTAATAACTTTTTTAGAGGAGCATAAAGTTATTTTAGCTTTTTCTGGAGGAGTAGACAGTAGTTTATTAGCATATTTGGCGAAAAAATATTCTAAAGATATGATAGCAATAACCGTAGAGTCAATACTTAATCCAGGTGATGATGTTTCTGAAGCAAAAAAATTTGCTGAACTATTTAAAATTCCGCAAATCGTTATTAGAAAAGAAGCATTAAAAAATGAGAAATTTATTCAAAATCCAAAGAATAGATGTTATATTTGTAAAAAAGATATTTTTACAAGTATCTTGAAAATTAGGGATGAAAAAGGTTTTGATATCATAATAGATGGCTCGAATGTAGATGATCTTGGGGATTATCGTCCCGGAATACAGGCATTAAATGAATTGAATATAATTTCACCCTATATTAAATATGATGTTAATAAACAAGAAATTAGAGAGATCAGTAATTATTTTAATTTACCAACCCACAATAAACCTTCTGGTGCTTGTTTAGCTTCCCGAATTCCATATGAAGAGGAAATTACAGAGAAGAAACTGTTAATGATAAAACAGGCGGAACATTTTTTAAGAGAAAGGTTTAATTTAGAACAGGTTCGGGTAAGACTGCATAAGGGATATCTTGCCAGAATAGAATTAATACCTCAAGATATAATTAATATCACAAATAAGGAGAATTTAAATATTATTAATCAAAAATTTAAGAGTTTAGGCTTTTGCTATATTACTATTGATTTACAAGGGTTTCGCTCGGGGTCATTAAATGAAGTAATAGATGCTAAAAGTGACTAGATCTTCTAAATTATTATTAGAATATTTAAAACTTTTCTATAGTAGAACAATTAATCTAAAAAAGAGAGATGTGAATTGGAAGATATAATAAAATATGCAATTATCGCAGATATTCATGCAAATAAATATGCCTTAGAGAGTTTTCTTAATTTCATTGAAGAAGAAATTCCTGTGGATAAAATCTTAAATATGGGAGATTTTGTCCATATTGGCCCCCATCCAAAAGAAGTTTTAGAGGTTATTTTAAAGGATAAGAGATTTTTAAATGTTCTTGGAAATAATGATCTAATAGTTTTGGGTCGGAGAAAAGAAGAATGGCCCGCTGGGATTGAACGACACAGAGCATGGACATTGGATCAGATTGGAAGCCCTTTATTAGATGAGTTAAGAAAAGTTCCTGACTCTATGACTTTTAAAACTAAAGGAAAAATGATTCTTATGCTTCATTCGCATTTATATTCTTTACCTAATCGTTCAATACGGGATAATATTCTATTATATCAAGGAAAATCACTAAAAGAATTTGTAGATGATTATCCGGATGCTGCTGATATAATTTTGCTTGGTCATACACATGAAAAAATGTATCTTGTCACCAAGAATAAGATTTTTATCAATCCTGGCTCACTTAGTTTAACTAATAAATCCAGTATCTCATTCTGCTTGATGGAATTCGATTCTGATGACATTAACGTTACATTTAAAAGTATTCCATATGACAGCTCTCAACTTAAAAATGATTATGAGAACCGAAATGTTGCTGAAAGAGAATTTTTACTCAAATATTTCTATCCTTTTATATAAGGCAATTTAATTAATTATACTTCAAAAAGTAAATAAATAGAATATAAAAAAAAAGAAAAGAATTATGAATTTAATAAAAATCTTTTTTTAATTTGGAAATTTTTCCAACTTTATAGAAATTTCCAATAATTCCACCAATTGTACCTATAATAATAAGTATAATTACCCAAAAGTAAATGATATATATCATACTTGTAGGATCAGAGGGAATTGATGGTATTATACCTCCAGAGAATAATGAGATTGGAAAAATCTCAGGTTGATTAAGAAGTAATAACCATATCGGTATATATGCAAAATTATACAATGCTATGACAACTAACATTACTTGTTGCCCAGTATAATTACTTACACCAATAGCTAATCTAACTAAATCGAAAATACCCCCAAGAAATATTAAAAACCCGAGTAATTTTAGCCAATCTAAAAAACCTTGTCCCATTAAACCCAAAACTGCAAACGGTTGAATCAAAAGAATTAATCCAAAGATAATTCCTGCAACTGAACCAAAAATTAATTCTCCTAGAGAAACAGGCTCCTTCTTCTTTAATTGCCTTTTTGCTTTAGCTTCTGCCATTTTTTGTTTTCTTTTTTCTTTTGCCTCAGCCAGCTTGCGTTTACGAAGAGCTGCTGCTTCAGATAACTTCTGTTCTCTAATTAATTTTGCTTCTTCTAACCTAGTTTCAACCTTAATTCTTGCTTCTGCTATTTTTTCTTCTCTTTGAGTTTTAAACTCTTCTAATTTGTATCTTGTGTATTCCCTCACTTCTTCTAATTCTGCCTCTGTTAAATGGAATGGAAATATAAGTGCTAATCTACCTGGAACAATTCCAAAATCTTCGGGTAAAAAACCCTCCATCGAGAACCACACAAATGCAATCGTAATTACTACTGCAGCAATAAGACATCCAATCCAAATTCCAGAAAACATATTTCCCAATACTGTCCACCAGGGAATAAAAAAGAATTGAAATGCGGCAATAATTATATTGATAAAGAAGATTAATAACCAGAAGAAGAATATGGTTCTAAGATAAAATTCAGATAATTCTTCGGTTATGTAGAATTTAGGAGTCCCACGACGTTTATATGATTTGGCAATAGTTTCTGGAGCTCCTAATCTTATCATTGCTTCATTAATACTTTCTGAGGTGGGCTCTATTTCACCAGAAATTTCTTTAGCTTTTTCAATAATTTGAGATTTTAAATCATCTAATATGTTTTGGACCTCTCCTTGTTTCCATTTAAGCCATTCTGGAAGCTTTTTTTTGACTTGTGCTAAATATTCTTGAATAGCGTTATTTTCAACATTACTCATAATAATTCACTATTGTTAAAATATACATTTTTATAAATTTCTTTCTATAATGTTTAATAGAGGAACATTAAAAGTTTTTAATAAAATATTTGGAGCCCAATTTTCAATATTTTTTTTTAGAATGGATAAACTAGTTGAACTAATGGGATTAGAAAAAAAAGAAAATATGGATAAAAAGTCTAGAAGAAAATTTGGATCCCATTTCACCTCAATAGAAATTTTTGAGACCTATATTTTTCCTCAAATTAAGAATGATTTAGATAAATATATTTGGGTGGATCTGTTTGCGGGAGAAGGCAATTTAGTTTTGCCAATTTTAAAACACATACCTCTTGAAAAGCGTGAGATTTATTTCAGGAATCGGATATTCTTATTTGATATTCAAGAAAATATGGTACAAAAATGTATTAAAAATGCTCAACTTTATGGCATATCAGAAAATACAGCTAAAGGAAATATCATTGTAAGAGACAATCTTGAAGACTATCCCAAATTTCTATTAAGAAAGAAGTTACCGGTTTTTCACATTACAAATCCGCCCTATCTTTATTTAGGATATATAAGAAAACAAAAAGACACCCAAAAATATCTCAAACTTTTTAATGCACAAAATAATAGTTATCAAGATTTATATCAATTAGCCTTGATGAATGATTTACATAATGGAATAGAAAATTTAATATATATAATCCCATCTAATTTTCTATTTGGAGCATCGGTATCTAATAAATTTAGGAAAGATTTTCTTCTACATTATACCATTTATAAAGTTGTTATTTTTGAAACTAAAGTATTTGAGTTCACTGGTACAAATATTTGCATTACATTTTTGAAGAAGAAACATATTCCAAAAGAAGAAATAATCACATTTCAGGGCATAAAAATTAAACAAGGGAATAAGTTTCTAGAGAAAGAATATAGACTAGATCCTAAAAATTATTATAGAGCAGGTTCTATATTTGCTGACTTTTTAAATGCATATCAAACTAAAAAGCCTCTTGAGGTTAATTATTACTTGTTAAAGAAGGAAGTATTAGAAAATAGAGGTCCCTTTGAAATACAAGCTATTGATGCGAATCAATATGCTAATAATAATTATAAAAAACTTCTTCTAAGAGTAAATAAGGAATTAAAGGAGAAAATTAAAAATAATATCTTGTATGTTAGGACACTAGACTCCGGTCGATATGAAGGAAGGGTGGGATTAGGAATTATCGAAGATGATTTTAATGTTTCTGCTATTTACGTATCCGGTAATACATATAGAACTCATCCAATTCAAATTTTTTTCAAACCGATAATTTCTATTGAATTACAGTTGATTATTCAGAAATATTTTAATTATATTTTGGAAGATTTTAGGAAGAAAACAGATAGTGAATTCTTGACTACTTACAAGTATTCCCAAGCATTATATACACGTAAATATTTAGGATTAACACAGACAAGAAAACTAATTGAAACTTTTCCTTTTAATTCATTAACTCCAAACGAGGTTGAAATTCTAGAGCGATATATATCTAATGATAAATTTGATAACCTCACAAGTTTTTTAATTAATCTTAAAGAGAGGCAAAAATAAACGCAATTAATCCTAAGAAAGCACCTATTTTTAGTAACAAGCTAATTTTTTTAAAATCTCTTTGTTCGAGTGTTTTTTTAAGCATTATTATTATAGCATAAAAAACAACTGTTAATCCAAAGATCATAAAAATCAGAAATAAAAGGGGATTAATAATAGGAGTAATTACTGGTAAAATAAAGAAAATTATTGCAGTCCACGAAAATGTTATAGAAAAATATGTAGATTTCTTAATTCCTAGCCTAATAGCAAGTGTTCTAACCCCCTCAGTCTTATCTCCTTCAATATCTTCACAGCCTTTGATTATCTCTCTCGAGAGTAATAAAGAAAAAGAAGTAAGGAAGAAGAAATAGATGTAATTGGGAATAACAGAATTATTTAATATTGCTCCATAAAGCATTCCAATTGAAAAAGAAATACTAACGATAACATTTCCTAAAAAACCACTTTTTTTACCCCATTTAGCGTAAATCCAACCTATAAATCCAAAAAGAATAGCAATCATGATATTTAGCATGCCCAAATTAAAAATGATACTATTAATTATGCTTAAGCTTATCCCAGTTAAAAAATACAACGTATAAAGTAATTTGGCTTGTCTAAGTGAAATTGCTCCTCTTGGAATTGGGCGAGTGGGTCTATTAATTTTATCTATTTCGATGTCGTAAATATCGTTTATTACCATTCCTGAACCAGCTAAGAAAAAGTAAGTAATTACTCCGAAAATAAGATTAATTACCAATTGTTCAAACGGAATTCCAATTTTAGTATTTAAAAGTCCAATGATAATTGTAAGTGAACCCATCAAGCAATTGATAGGTCGAAGTATTTCAAAAGCGTCTTTAATTCTCATTATAAGATATTTTTTATGGATATTATCGTAGACAATATTTTTTCTTACAATTTTTCCCTACTCTTTTTATTTCATCTATAATGGATTTCAGGGCATTTCCATTATCCTTCAATAAATTATTTTCGAGAAAGGAACCCATTACAATTATATCTGCACCCGCCTCTGCAAAGGATATCGCATCTTCTTTATTAGCCACTCCTCCACCGGCAATAATTGGAATGTTTAACATAGTAGAACATAATTTTATAATCTCACATGGTATTTTTTGACTGCCTGATCCTGCTTCTAAGTAAATAAGTTTAAATCCAAAAAGTTCTGCTGCCAACGAGTACGCCACCGTTAATTTTGGTTTTTCTCTAGGTAATAATTTAGCTTTTCCAATCCAACCAGCTGTTGCTCCTGGTTCAATTATTAAATAAGCTGTTGAGATGGGTTCTAAATTAGCCATTTTCACAGTATATGATGCTAGGGCTTGTTGTCCAATAATAAAATAAGGATCTTCGGAATTTAATAGTGACATAAATAAAATCGCATCTGCTTCCTTAGATACATTAGAGATTCCACCTGGAAAAATAATTATAGGTAAATCGATTTTTTCTTTGATTGCAATTATGGTATCATCTACAAATCGTTGGTCGAATACGGTACTTCCTCCAATAAGAATCGCATCTGTACCTGCCTGTTCAGCGTAATAAGCCATACTAGCTGCTTTTTTAGGAGTCTGCTTTATCGGATCGGGATCGATTAAGGAAAAATGAAGTACTCCTTCATTATTTATCTTATTTATAATGTATTCATAAGTGCTAGTTTTCAAAGTGTTGCTTGTCAATGCCCTACCCATAATTTTCACATAATATAATTAATTTACTTTTTAGTATTTATTAAAATTTTTCTTATTTTATTATATTCTTGAATAACTCTTAATTTCCATTCTTCAAATTTTGTTAGATCACGTGGAAATTTTTTATACAATTTAGCGATTTCATTCATTCTAATTCTAAGATAATTTAAATCTAACAATAAATCTGGTTTGGAAATGCCTCGAAATGCTTTAGAAACAATGTCTAATATAGATAATTCAATTCTCCCAGTAGAAGAAATTTCAAGAATTTCTTGTCCACTCAATAATTCTTGAGATAATCCAAAATTAAGTTCTTCATTAGAAAAGATTTGAAGCATCATTCTTAGTAAATCTAAAGGCGCATACTCAGCACCAAAACTTGTCATAACTTGGTAATTATAATCCCATAAAAATTTAATGGAGGAATCTTCATTATTTATAGCATTGAAGGCAGTATTAGCTGCGAAAAATCCAGCTCTCATGGATGGATCAATACCCCCTCCATGTAGAGGATTAACTTGGCAAGCAGCATCTCCGACAATCATAATACCATTATCTGCACACGACCATAAAGGTCTTCTAACAGGAACTACTCCTCCTCCTGAAGATAAAATTTCATATTTTGAAGTTGTTATATACTGATCAAAAACGTTTTTTCTGTACAATTCTTTAATTCTTCCTCTAAGATTCATATAGGTTCCTAACCCTATATTTACGGATGTATTATTCTTAGGAAAATACCAGATATACCCTCCAGGAGCTTTTTCTTGGTCCAAAGTAATTGAAATATATTCTGGGTCTTGAACTTTGCACTCTTGAGAAGAAATTTTAATTATTTCTCGATAACATAATATAACATCTTCTTTAGAAATTTCTGTCTCAATTAGGTTACTTTTAACTTTTTTTCTTAAAGGAGAGTAGAATCCAGATGCATCAATTATAACCTTAGCTTTAAGTTCCTCTTTATTTCCATTACTCAATTTTACTTGAACCCCTTCTACCCGCTCCTTGTTATAAATTAAGTTAAGAGCTTTGGTATCATCAAGGAATTGCTCAACTCCAGCATCAAGTGATTCATTTAGTAATCTCTGACCGAACTCAAACCTATTTACAATGTATCCTGCTTGTTTAGGATCCATCAATGTAATACATTTTTGTAAATTTGGAGCGTATAATTTAGCACCTTTAATATTACAAGATAATTCCTCATTTTTAGGAGGTGAAATCTTGAGAAAGTCAAAAATCTCTGTTCCGATTGCATCACCGCATATCTTATTACCAATTTCATCCCTTTGTTTTGCATCAATAAGACAAACTTTTAAACCATGCTTAGCTGCAAAACGAGCAGCAGTGCTACCACCAGTACCAGAACCAACAACTATTACATCAAAAACTTTTTGGATGGAGCCCATTATTTTTCTTTTATAAAAATGTAGAATTAAAAATATAATATAAATTTAATATCTGAAACGCAATTACATTAAGGTTATTAGAAAAATGATTAAAGTTGTTAGGATCGGTACAGTTAAGTCATCCCAAGTACTAGGAGAAATCAATTCAACTACTGTTGCCAAACTACTTGTTATTAAAGACAATACCAATGCATATTCGAAGGAGATATGAATTTGAGTAAAAGGATTTGTCACTCCAAGGATAGTAAACGCGATCATACATAAAAGAAAACCACTAATAAAAAAAGCCAATGACCCTTCAAGCGTTCTTGGGGTTTTGATCCATGGAACCTTAATTTTAATTTTTCCGTATCTTTTTCCAATTACCGATGCTAAAGTATCTGAAACTATCATTAATAATATTCCCGCAATTGGAAAATATAGCTGTGTGGGAGCAAATATAACAAATAATAACATTAAACCAGTTATAGATAGGCAATAATGAAAAGGGCCTTGCAGGTATCCCACTTTCTCTTCTGCTTCTTCTCCAATTGAATCATACAATTCTTTTAGTTGCTTCACTTTTGATTGTTTGGAACTTAGTAATACTAATATAGTAAGTGTAGCTGCAATTATAACAGACCACCAGGGCCACTCATAATAAGGACTCGAAAAAACTGCAAATCCGGCAAATAAGTGAACCGCTTTTCGAGCTTGAAATTTCGTAATCTTGCTTCTTTTCTTCAGTTGAACAGGTATCAAAATCGCAGCAAATACATATAGATATGTAATAAAAACAATTAAAATGTCAATTACAATACTCATAATTATCATCAAGTAAAATAGTTAATAATGCAGTGTTATTTTTATTTTTTAAAAACAATATCATACTTCTATAAATATTAATTGTTAGAATTAGAAAAAGGATAAAAACCTAACTATAAGTGTGACATATAATTTAAATTAGAATGACTTCTAACTTTTTACAATAAGTTTTTATATTTATACTATTGGTAACAATTATTTTTTAGTAAATATTCTTCTTATTAGCATTACTAGGGATAATTTATGAATGATAAAACGTTAAAGAAGGATATTCAACAATTACCTTATATGAATATGCATCTGGATTTAGAATCAAGAATAAATGATTTATTTGACAGATTAACTCTAGAAGAAAAGATAAAATTATGTGCAGGAAGGCGGATGTGGTATATCCCGACCATAAAAAGACTTGGTTTAAAAAATTTTATTATGTATGATGGTCCTCATGGTGTAAGACCGTCTATAACAGGTGAAGTAAAAGCTACATATTTTCCTTCAGCTATCTGCCGAGCAGCCACGTGGAATCCAGAATTATCAGAACGTTTTGGAGTCGCATTAGCAGAGGAAGTTCGAGCAGTTGGAGCACATATGATTCTGGCTCCTGGGATAAACATTCAAAGAACTCCGATGGGAGGACGTACATTTGAATATCAAACAGAAGATCCTTATTTAAATAAGGTTCTTGCAGTTGCGGTTGTAAAAGGGGTTCAAAGCCAGAAAATTGCTGCTTGTGTAAAACATTTTATTTGCAATAATCAAGAAACTAAACGATTTACTGTTAGTTCTGAAGTAAGTAACCGAGCTCTAGAAGAAATTTATTTTCCAGCCTTTAAAGCCACAATTCAGGAAGCAGATGCTTGGGCTTTTATGAGTTGCTACAATAAAGTAAATGGCATTTTTGGCTCAGAACATTTTTATTTACTAAGAGAAACTTTAATGAATAACTGGGGTTTCAGAGGATTTGTAGTTTCAGATTGGAATGCTACAGCGTTCACAAAAACTCAAGACATGATCCTAGCTGGTTTATCACTTGAGATGCCCATGCAACAAAGATATAAGAAAAAAAAATTATTGGAACTTTATCAAGAAGGCAAAATTAACAAGGATTACTTTCACGATAATATTAAAAGAATATTAAGAGTAATGTTCCTCGTAGGACTTTTTGATAATGAGGGTTCTTCGCCTAAGGGAAAAATAAACACGAAAGAACACCAAAATTTGGCTCTGGAAATTGCTCAAGAGGGAATTGTGCTCTTAAAAAATGATAAGAATTTACTTCCATTAAATATAAAGAATTTAAAAAAAATTGCAGTAGTCGGTCCAAATAAAAATTTAAAAACTTCGTTAAAAGGAGGAAGTTCTCAGAATTTTCCACCATATGAAATTACTCCACTTCAAGCAATCGAAGAAAAATGTAAAAATAGGATAGTTATTGTCGATAATCCTTCAGAAGCTGATATTACCATCCTTTTTGTAGGACTTAACCATGAATTGGGGATGGATGCTGAAGGTGAAGATAAAAAAATTTTCAGTTTACCAGATGAACAAATTGGCTTCATTAGAAAAACTGTAAATGAAAATCCAAGTACCGTTGTAGTATTAATTAATGGAAGCCCAATTTCGATGGATAATTGGATAGAAGATATACCTGCCGTTATTGAAGCATGGTATAGTGGTATGGAAGCGGGAACTGCAATTGCTAATATACTCTTCGGAGATGTCAATCCTTCAGGAAAATTACCCATAACATTTCCACATAAACTTTCTGATTCACCAGCTCACGTCTCAAGTAGGACTTTTCCTGGAAATGATAAAGTTTATTATGAAGAAGGTATCTTTGTTGGATATCGCCATTTTGATACTAAAAATATTGACCCTCTATTTCCTTTTGGTCATGGATTATCATATACTACATTTACCTATGAGAATATTAAATCAGATAAAGCTATTCTCTCTGGAAATGGGAATATAATAATATCAGTTGATATTCTTAATGATGGTCAACGTGAGGGTTCAGAAGTTGTTCAATTATATGTAAAGGATGTTCACTCAAGTATAGAACGCCCATTAAAGGAATTAAAGAAATTTAAAAAGGTAAAATTAAAGCCAAGAGAGAAAAGGACTATAAATTTCGAATTGAGCAGTGAAGATTTATCGTATTATAATGAAGAAAAAAAAAGTTGGATTACTGAAGAAGGCGAATTTAATATTTTGATTGGCGGTTCCTCACGGGATATACGATTACAAATAAAAATTAATTATTCTAAGTAAAAGAGAATGTAATTATCGCCATTGATTTCTACTTATTTTTGAAGGAATATTACAATACTTACTCAGTAATTGGAGATATGTTTTAATTTGTTCTTTATCTTTATAAAAAATTGGATCAGGTAAACCAAATGTTCTGCATGCTATGATACCCATAAGAGCATTACCAATTTGATTAACATGGAGTCCATCAAGCATTATTTTTTTATATGCTTCAGGATTCTCTTCATAAAATGGTGAAAAATACCTATATTGGTCAATTAAAGAAACAGATTTTTCTTTTGATAACCATCGATTTACTTCAACTAGTTCTGGAAAACTTTTGAATATATCTGGCATAGAATTATAAAGCAAACAATAATATGTTTGAAGGACAGGGATCGCTTTAATCGCTCTCAACTTATCGATTATCAAACTTAAATTTTGCTTATATTCTGTAATGGATAATCCCTTCCAGATATCATTTCCTCCAATTGTAATTATAACAAGATTAGGATTAAAATCGAGTACATCTCTCTCTAATCTATTAATTAAATCTCTTGCGGTCTCACCTGAGACACCTTGATTAATAGTGATTACATGTCTTCCAATCCATTCTCTCATAGAAGAAGAAAGCCAAGAAAACCAATTGAAATGACCTAAACTATGCCAGTGCAATTCAGTATTACTTGAACCAAAAGCTATAACTCTTTTTCCCTTTTCTTGTTTATTCTTCCATGTTTTGATAATTTCATTTAGAGAAATCATAATTTTTTGTCTAGTATCATTTTTTATACAAATTAAGCTGAAAAATCTTAAAGTATAATCAATTATTAATTTTTATTATATAATTTATTTTCTTAATTTCAAGTTTTAATGATCTCCTATGATTTTTAATCAAGTCAAGCGAAAGTTAATTAAGGAGAGATTTAGATTTTTTTTCTATGAAATAAGCCTCTCATTTCTATTGATATTTTTTATTTCCTCACTTGAATGGATGATTTTACCAATTGAATTAAATCCTGAGGTATTCGGAATGATTTTTTATATGATTCGAGGTTTAATTGTGTTTTTAGCGATACCCACAACAATATTTGTGATGAAGAAACTTAGGGGACCTCTTCACAATGACTTAATTGCGGGATCGAAAGTTTCACCATTTAAAAGTCATTTTATGATGTATCAAGTCTCAAAAAGTAATTATAAATACCAAATCTTGTATGGGATTTTGTTACTGTTTTTAGTCTTTATACCTATGAACTTCTTCTTATATCTCTTAATTCCAGAAATGCTTTTATATCACTCTTTTTCATTAGGATTAGATTTACAGAATTCTTATTTGTTAATAAATAATTTTATAATATTTTTCGTTTTATTAGTTATAATACAGGTTTCTATTGCAATCACAGAAGAAACTATATATAGAGGATTTGTTAATAAAAGAGGAAGCGAGTATTTTAATCGTATTTCGGCAGTTTTAATATCAGCTTATTTTTATGGGTTCATAAGTTTATTATATTATTTAGATCCTATAAGTATTAATTTTGATTCTTGGTTTGTTGGTATATGGTTTTTTGCGTTGTTTTTTATTGGATTAATTCTTTCCCTTACTACAATAAGAAAAAAGTGGCTATTTCCTTCTATTTTTGCTCATTCTATTAGTAATATAATAATGGTAAGTATAATTTGGTATTTTCTGAATGGAGGAGTATATCTCGAAATACTAATTTTTATTTACTTACCATTATTAGGAGGGAGTTTAATTTTACTTATTTGGCAATATAGAAGAATTAGAGAAAGCATCTTGATTGGAATAAATATGCTAAAGAATTATTTGAAAAATGACGAAAAAGAAGATGAAAGAAATAATGATAAATATTTTCGAATATTTTTTGATATTGTTATTGGATTTTTAATATTTCTAATCGGACTATTGATCACAGTATAAATTATTTTATTAGAACGATTTAAAGATGGTATTCAATGTTTCAAAGAAGAAAAACTCAGTATAAATTTAAAACTTATAAATCTGATGCCGCTCCCTTTTTCTTTTTTATCGATATTTTTCCTCTCGATTCAGATAATTTTGATAGTCTCCGTTCATCAATTTTGGCTAATCAAATTAAAACCAATCCTATAATGCCTTTACCGATGAGAGTTGACCGTGTCTTTAATGGAGAAAGTTCGATAGTTATTCGTCCTAATGCTCCAATTTCTTTTCCAATAAACGATTCTATTAATGCGATAATCAATCCAATACCTTTTTTCCAATTGGGTTTTGAGAAATTACTTTTTTTTACCGAAATGAGATCTCATGAGAAATTATTTCTACCCCTCAAACAAGAAAAGGTTAACCAATGGTGGAAAGCTACGAGGTTTCTCTATGGAAATTTAAATCAGATTGAAGAAGATTTTTCAGCCTTTTTAAGAGCCTATTTATATACTATGATAAAAGCAAACGTTAATGATGAGGATATCATCGGTGCTGCGATAGAGTATTGTGAAATTGTAAATAAAATTTGTAAAGAGAAAATGATGAGAAATTCAATCTTAGTTGAAACAAACCAAAATCAAGAGAAAGTTAAATTATATAGAGAAAAAACAGCTAAATATAGGACTAAACTAAAAACAGTCAAAAAAATTGAATATCATCCGGAACTTATTGATATTGAAGTTTATGACCTCTCTGAGAACGGATTTTTAAATCGAGGAGATTTCAAGGAGTTTATTGCAGAGAATTTTGATAATATTGTAATAAAATACATTCCATTATTATTATATGATGATCTACAAGAATGTATGCTACAAAATCTAAATTTACTAGAAACAAATGAAATTGAAGTATTAAATCCCTCAATATTATTAGAGAAGAACGTAATTATATTTAAAAAACCAGAAGAAATACATAATGAAGAATTAAACAAATATAGTTGGTTAAATGATTTAAATGAAGTTGATATTAAATCAATATTTGATTCTATAACTGAAACATTAACTCATTTCAGTAAGAAGAATCAAATAGACTCACTTTAGAGGATTTTAATAAAAAGTTAAAAAAAAGTAAAGTGTTAAGGAAAAAGGGTTATATATTACCTTTATTCAAAGTATTGAGCTCCTTCTTCCATAGCTAAACCTAATATTTCACCATATGCAATAGCATCTTGAAGATTACCTTCGATTACAAGATCGCCGGACATATAAGCACTGGTAGAATCAATTTCCCCACTTGATAATCCTGCCCAAGTAGCACCTGTTGCTGACATTGTAACGCTTGGATCATCTGCTTCTCCTTCTCCATAATCAACATTACCCTCTCCAAGCTTCACCCAATATTTATAATCAGCATCAGTTATAATTAATTGTACCGTCATAAGATCAATATCGTCTAATTCTTCTTTTAAATCTTCACTTTCAGCAGCGACTTGTTTCACAAATTCATACATTTTCAGAGAATCAGAAGGTTTACTTGCCCCTTTTTCTCTCATTTCTTTTAATTCTTTAACTAATTGCTCATCAACCATTTGATATTTCAACCTTTAAAAATTATTTAAATTTTTTATTTGAGATATAAAATACAATGTCAATTTATTTTAAAGGTTTATTTTTTGTCATTTTTTCCTTTGTATTAGGGATTAAAATAAGTTTAAAAAAAAATCAATCGTGATATTCAAATGTATATAATAATTTAATTAGATTTATCGATTCAATTGATTAATTTAAATGTTAAGGAATTAAAATACTTTGAAGACGATATTATTTTTTAGATTTAATGAAATTACAGATTGTTTTCAAGATGTATTCGGTTATAGGGTAATTATTTGACACAAAAAGGGGATGAGTCTATTCAATCTATTACTTGTGTTCTTACCTGCTCAAATGCAGAGTTCTACGAAAAAATAATTAGAATGAATGATAATTAAGTTAGATCTAAAAAAAATGGATAAGGATTTGGTGTCAGAGTGGTTTCATATATTCATTCCAGAGGGGATTAAGAGTTAATTTGATTTAATGACCAAGATTGTTAAAAAGAACGTATAAAGATCAATTATGGTTGATATAATTTATCAAAATTTTTAATCTTATAATGATTAACTAATTTATTATCACAATCATCATGGTAATTAGGATATGCTACGAGTGGGTATAATAGGCTGTGGAGCTATTTCAAATCTAAATGTTCTTGGTTATCTTCATTCCCAAGATGCAGAGTTAGTTGCGGTTTGTGATACTGATGTTAAAAGAGCAAGAGAAAAATTAGAAAGATGGGGGCTAAGAACTTTAAAGATCTATGAAGATTATAAAAAGTTAATAGATCATGAGGATCTCGATATTGTTGAGATATTAACTCCACATAATTTACATCTTCCGATGACAAAATACGCAGCAGAAGCAGAAATTCCAGGAATATCGGTTCAAAAACCTATGGCTCACACTATAACTGATTGTGAAAAAATGATTGAAATTTGTAAGAAAAGTGATGTTAAACTAAAAATTTTTGAAAATTTTCGATTTTACCCTCCATTTTTAAAAGCGAAAGAACTTTTAGATGAAGGGATTATAGGTGACCCCTTAAATTTTAGAATAAATACGATAAAATTTCGAGGACCTTCGATGTATGTCGATCTTAAGTCTTCTAGTTGGCGGATAAAATTTGACATTTGTGGTGGGGGGCCCTTGATTTATGACGACGGAATTCATAAGTTTTCCTTAGCTTTATGGTTGATGGATCAGAAGCGAGTTGAAGAATTGTATGCTTGGATCGATTATTTTAACGTCGTTATGGACATCCCAAATTATATTATTTGGAAATATCCTAATTATAATCATAATTCACTCCCTAAATATGGAACTATGGAGTTTACTTTCGCCCCTAATCTCTATTATCCTAACAACTATTATGATTGTGATGAATTTATTGAGATATCTGGCACAAAAGGAATAATGTGGCTCAATCAATGCACAGGAGGAGGAAATTTTCTATCAAAAACACCACAATTCCCCCCAATTGTAGTATACACTGATGGGGAAGTTAAGAAATATGGAGAAGATATGCCAAGAGATTGGAGATACTCTTTTATAAATTCTACTGAACACTTTATAAATGTAATAAAAAATGGTGGCGTTCCTATTTATACAGGCGAAGAAGGAAAAAATCTCTGTATTTTTGCAAAAATGCCTTATATCTCAAATCAGAGAAATAGAATTGTGTTGTGGAAAGAAGTGTCCGCTGAAAACGAAATTAATAAATCTTGCGTCGTTGAAGAACCCAAATTTGAGGATAGGAGCGGATTTCCAAGATTCAATCGAAATTTAAGAAAAGATTTGAAAAAAGGGATTAATCAAGGGTTAATTAATACAGAGTTTAAATACCAATATGACGATTAGCTAATCAATTTGAGCAACAATTATCTCCCGTTTCTCTTCTGCAGACTTTATAGCTGCTAAATTGAATTGTAAAACTTTTTTAGCCTCGATTCCTGATAATATTGGAGTTTTTCCGCTTTTAACAATATCAATTAAATGTTTAGTAGCATTAATGAAACTCAGCTTCCAATCGTTATTGAATTCTCTATATGTTTCAACTTTTCCATCCCTAATTATAACGATTGGTGCAAAAATCTCCGATTCAGTCATTTTATTTCCTATTGAAGTGCCTTGATTTATCTTCATAATCCCTCGGGTGCCTATTATTTCTATAAACTCATCAGTAGAATAATAAATAGATGGGATATTCATTTCGGGCAGTAAGCAAAACTCCATTTGCCCATATTGAGGAACAACATGTTCTATACTTTGTTTATATTTAAATATAACATATGCAGGAGCATCCAGTCCTTTGTAGGAATCGGTCCAAGCAAATACTTTTTCGATTTCTTCATCTACGAACCATTTTGCCAAAGTAAATGCATGCCAACCATTATCAAATAATACTGGTGAACCGTTCTTGCTTCCTCCAACCTGGCTTGGAATAGATCTCCAGCTTTGAGCGCTTTCTGAAACATCCCATCCACCAAATCCACCCATTGCGATTTTAATCCGAATAGAACTAATATCTCCTATATAATCGTTATCTAACAATTCTTTCGCTTTAACAATATGTGGGATAAAAAGAAAGTTCTCGTATATAGAGAGAATTGACCCGGATTTTTCACAAGCTAAAATCATAGAATTCGCTTCGTCTAAGGTTAAAGCCATGGGTTTTTGAACTGAAATTACTCTAACTCCCTTTTTAGCTGCGTTAATTGTAGCATCCGCATGTAAGTGATGAGGTAAAAGGATTTCAACGATATCTAAATCCTCTTTATCTAACATTTGATTGTAATCAGTATAGACTTCTACTTTACGATCAAGATTGAATTTCTTTACCTTAGATTTGGCTTTTTCAATGGTTCTATTGCATAAACATGAAACTTCAACATCATTATTGTTTAAATATCCAAGAATATTTAAGTCAAAAATAGTACCGGTACCAATTATTCCGACTCTTAGCATAACAAGTATTTAAATCATTAATCAAATTTATATAACTCTATTATTAAAAAAGTAATAGTAATGTTTATTCCAAAAGGTTTTATTTCTCGATAGATGTAAAAAATAACTTAAATTATGATTGATTCTTATTATGTTTGAAATAATTTAATACAAATTTGAGAGGATTATTCAGTTATTTTGAGGTATGAGATATGAAAAATCCTGTAAACGATTTAGATTTTAGAAAGGCCTATGAAAGAGCGTTGTATTTAGGGTGTGGTTATTCCTATGACGATTTAGAAAAACCTCGTATAGCAATAGTTAATTCTTGGAATGAAATCAATCCAGGGCATATCCATTTACAAAAATTGGCGAAATTTGTTAAAAATGGGGTAAAAAAAGCTGGTGGAACACCTATGGAATTTAATACTATTGCTATTTGTGATGGCATCGCAAATTCGGGCAATTTCTCAAAATATGTTTTACCAACTCGTGAAATTATCGCAGCATCCATCGAAAGCACTATAAAAGCATACAATTTTGACGGTATGGTCATGGTGTGTTCATGTGATAAAATAATTCCTGGGATGCTAATTGCTGCAACAAGATGTAATCTCCCAACCATATTTTTAACCGGGGGAGTAATGGAGCCTAAATATTTTGAAACTGGACCCTTAAAAGGGAAAACCTATGTAACTTCCGATATAAAGGAGGCGATTGGTCAATTTAATAGGGGGAAACTTACTAAGGAAGAATTTTTGCTAATAGAATCACAAACTTGCTGCTCTCCTGGTGCATGTAACATGATGGGAACAGCGAATACGATGGCATGTATCGTTGAAGCAATGGGTTTATCATTGCCAGAATGTGCAACTATGAGTGCAATATCAAAGGAAAAAGAAACTCTTTCTTATGAAACTGGAAGAACAATTATAGATTTGGTGAGGGATGATGTTAGGGCTTTAGATTTAATTACTCATGATTCAATTGAAAATGCGATAAAAGTTGCTCTTTCTTTTGGAGGATCATCAAATATGATCTTACACATGTGTGCTTTATCACATGAAATTGGAGGAAATCTCAATCACTTTGACTTCGATAAATTAAGTAAAAAGATACCCCTACTCGCCAAATTCAAACCAGCATCAGAATATAATTTAACGGAATTTCATAATGCCGGAGGTGTTAAAGTATTGATGAAAAAATTAGAACCTTTGTTGAAGTTATCTTCAAAAAATGTATCAGGGTTAACTTTAGAGGAGTTTTTAAAAAATATTATATATGATGATTATCAAATAATTCGTAATTTAGAAGACCCTATTGATTTAGAAGGTGGAATTGCAGTTTTATCAGGAAATTTAGCTCCAGATGGAGCAATAATAAAACAAAGTGCATTAAATAAAAATATGCGATATCATAAAGGCCCTGCGAAAACCTTTGAGTCTGAGGAAGAAGTTAGAGATGCTTTGCTAGAGAATAGAGTAAATAAGGGTGATGTATTAATTATTAGAAATGAGGGTCCAAAGGGTTCTCCAGGTATGAGAGAATTATCTCTTCCTGCAGCAATTCTAGTGGGAATGGGCTTAGGTGATTCAGTTGCGATGATTACTGATGGCAGATACTCAGGAGCAACTCGAGGGCCATGTATTGGCCATGTTTGTCCCGAAGCATACGAAGGAGGACCCATTGCGATTGTTAAAGATGGAGATATTATAGAGATAGATATTGAAAATCGAAGCTTAAATATTTTGATTTCGGATGATGAGATTAATTCCCGATTAAAAGTATGGGAACGAGTTAAACCGTTTACTACTAAGGGATATTTAAGTATCTATAGGAAATTAGTATCCTCTGCTAAATTTGGAGGTTTTTTAGAATAATGGATCCTTCTTGAGATATGATTATTTCTAGTTTTTAATTATTTTTAACCAATTTAAATGAATTTTATAATTAGTATTTTATTATCAAATAATATAATATGATAGATGAAAGTCGAATAGAAGAAACAGTTAAGGCAATATCTTTCCCTAGATTATCTGGAACTGCGGATGAACGTAAGATTTTAACATTAATGTCTAAAAAGTTATCGATGCTCAATTTAGACCTTCATATTCAAGATTTTGAATTTAGTACTTTTTTTGGTAGATCTTACCCTAAGATCGGATTTCTTTTTGGTTTTGTTCTAATTGTCTTTTTCTACCTAAATTTTGAGTCAATTCTAATTCCAGTTTTATCATTAATTATTTTGATTACCTTAATTTCTACATTTTTAATCACTCGAAACCCGGAAAATATTAGATTAAAGAGAATATTATCTTCGGCAAATATTTACGTTAAAATCTTACCATCTGAGGAAAAACAAGAAGAACAAGACACTAATAACCTTAATATCTTTTTCTTTTCTCATTTAGACTCTAAAGGTCAGAGATTCTCTATACTGGCTCGGATTAGAGCAATAAGAGTATGGGCTTTCACTTCTTTAATATTAGTTGTGATTATAATTCTTAAAAATTATTTATTCATTCAATTAGCTTTACTCTTTTATGGTATTGGACTTATTCCTTTTATCTTAAATTTAATAGCAACAATATTAATCCTATTTAATACTTCTAATAATTTATCTGACGGTGCGATTGATGATGCATCTGGAATTTCATGTGTATTTGAACTTTTAAACCATTATTTGGAACCAGAATCACGATTAAAAAACTTTAACTTATTTTTTATTTTTACTGGAGCTGAGGAATGTGGTACAATGGGAATACGTAATTTTTATAAATTAATTAAGGATTTAAGTAAAGAAAGTATATTCTTTTTCAACTTTGACTCTATAGCGGAAAGTATTTATTTATTTCCGGGTAAAAACCATTCTAATAGAGTTAAAACTCTTTACAAAATGTTTTTATCAAATAAAATGGGATTAGAGATAAAAAGTAACCCTAAGAAAATTTATTTTGGGTCTCATTCTGATGGTTATTACATGAAAAGAATGGGATTTGATGGTATTGGAATAGGAGATATGGATTGTTATAAATATATTCATTCTATAAACGATACGCCTGATAGAGTTAACTATTCCCTTTTGAAGAAATTATGTGAAGTTATTATAGATGTTTTAGATTCTTATGATAAGCAATTTTAAAAAAGAGATTAAATCATATAATTATAGAGTTAAATATTAATTAAATCAAATTCCCAACTAGAAGTGCTTAACATCGAGGATTTAACTGACAAGGATTTAGGTGTTGTTTTAACTCCACCCAGAACGGCAGAATACATTATAAACAAATTAGGAAAAATTGGAGAAGATAAAGTTGTTCTTGATCCTTGCGTTGGTTCTGGAATTTTTATAGAGATTTTATTAAAATCAGGATTAAAGCAAGATCAGATATTCTGCTATGATATAAATCCAAATTTTAAGGTAAAAATTGAAGATATGGTTTCTAATTTTAAAATTTTAGATACTTTGCTGTCGATTTCCCTAAAGGACCATAATAAATTCGATTATGTTGTTGGAAATCCACCATATTTGAATAAATCTAGTACTTATATAAAAAGAAATAAAACAAAATTGAGAAAGCTCTATGGCAGTATTAATGCTCATGAAACTTATTCAATGTTTATTGTTAATAGTATTTGGAGATTAAAGGAAGGAGGGAAGTTAGGTTTCATAACCAGTGATTCATTTCTTTCGCTAAGTACTCATACAAGATTGAGGAAATTTATTTTAGATACTTGTATTATAAATGAAATTCTGTTAGCCCCTAAAGATTTATTTTCCAGTCAAAATGTAAGTATAAATCCATTAATTATTATATTAACTAAATGTTCAGGTCAAAATAACTTAAAAAACAGATATAATAACGTAATTAGGGTTATTCCGCGGGTTGCCTCAGAAGAAGAATATTGGAATCCAAAAATCGTAAACCTAATAGAACAAAAAAAGTACTTTTTATTACCTTTTAACATCTTCTTTATTGATGTAGAAGAAGGTATAATAAAATTATTTGAAAATGCCCCTAAATTAGAAGAATATGTGAAAGGTTATATCGGAATGCACACTCATAATAATCAAAAATATATCGCAGCTATTGCGGATTGCGATCTAGCCAATACTTTTAAAAAAAAAAATGAACGAATCAATAAAGAAGATAAAAAGTATAAGATATTACCAAGAGAAGATTTAGAATCTAAAACTTGGAAACCCTATTTAAAAAGAGGAGGTTCTGAACAGTATTATCGTCCAATTATCGAAGCTTTAGATTGGAGAGAAGGAGCAAGAAAGAATTATGACATTCCATACAATGTACCATTTGAAAAGGAAGGATTAGTTATTAGTGGAGTAAGTTCCAGATTAGCCGCAAGATATATGCCAAAAGGCTGTTATTGGGACTCTAATAAAGCAATTGGTTTCATTATTAAAACTAAATACCTTTCAATCTATTATTTATTGGGTTTACTCAATAGTTCTTTATATAATTATCTTGCTAAAGGGATAATAAATAATACAAACAGTATCCAAATTAGCGGTATACATGCATTACCTTTAATTTTACCAGATAAAGCTACGAAAGAAGAAGTTGAAATATACGTAAAAGAAATAATTAAAATGAAACAAAAGGATTTAATGTACGATTTCACTCAACAACAAAAACTAATAGATAATCTTATCTTCAAATTTTACTCGAATAGATTTAATTTGTCAAATGACTTAAAATTAAAACTGGATTTGCAGTATTCTTCATATAGTTCTTCTTTTTAAAATCTTCAAACAGAAAACAAATAGATTATATAATAGGATTTAAATATTTTTGACATTAAAGCTTTTCTCCTTTCATTTCCTCTTCATATTTTTCTCTACGTTTTTCCAAATATTCAGGAATTGTAACATCCCACCAACCAAGTGCTGGTGAACCAGTATAGGGATACTCTCTTTGAACTTCGATTTCTAGTACTGCTGGTTTTTTAGATGCAGCAGCTCTTTCTAAAGCAGGTATAATATCTTGTTTTTTAGAGATTTTCTCAGCATAACATCCAAAAGCCTCACCTATCTTTGCAAAATCAGGTGTGTAGGTATTACCTTTAGAATCTTCAAAAGCGGTACCATACCCTCTATCTTCCCCAAAAGCCGCTTGCTGTAGATCTTTTATAGCGATCCAACCATGATTATTTAGTACTATAAAGAAAATATTTTCTAATCCAAGTTGAACAGCCATTGATAATTCTGAAATGGTCATCATAAAATCACCATCTCCTACAAGAGCGACAACCTGTCGATCAAATTTACCTATATCAATAGATCCTAACTTAGCACCTATAGCTGCGGGTACACTATAACCCATTGTCGAAAAACCACCAGCAGTAATGCAAGTTTTCGGTTCATAAAATTCTAACTCCTGAAGCATTTGAGCCTGAACATTTCCTGAACTGGTTACTATAACAGCATCGCGATCAAAAAATTTTCGAATTTCTTTTAAAACAGTAGATATCATTACAGGGATTTTAGTATCATCTCTGTTCTTCTTAAGAAAACTAAACCAACTTTCCTTATCCTTCTGCATTTCTTGAAAATATTCGCTATTGATATAATCTTTGGAATAGCCATTCAATTCTGTTAATATTTGCTTTAATGATAATTTAACATCTCCAAGAATACCTAGGGTTACAGGATAGTTTTTTCCAATTTCATTAGGATCAATGTCTATTTGAATGAGTTTAGTTGGGGGGATAGAAAAACTAACACCTTCCTTATAAGAGCTTGCGGTTTCATCGGCAAATCTACATCCTAAAGCAAGAATTACATCAGCAGTTGAGGTCATTTTTAATCCTATCGTTGTTCCTTTTGAACCTGCTGACCAACAATAAAGTGGATGGGAATTATCTATGATATCTTTTCCCATCATAGTTACCACAACAGCTGCTCCTAGTTTTTCAGCTAAATTTCTCACTTCCTCGCTCGCATTAGAAGTTACAGCACCTCCTCCTATAAATAGAACGGGTCTTTTAGCAGTTTTCAGAATCTCTGTTGCGTCTTTGATAAGTTCAGGATCTGCCATAATTCTTCCTTTAGGTCTTCTTTCTGTAGGTTCTGGGATTTTAATGTCAATACTATTTGCTTGAACATCCATAGGAAGATCAATATGAACCGGACCTTTCCTTCCTGTTAACATGATGTTAAATGCTCTTTGCATGATTGTAGGTAATTGCCCCACAGTATCTACCTCAAAACTACGCTTTACAATTGGTTCTAGAATTTTAGGCATATTGGAATCTTTTTTTCGTTCAATCTCTTGTAAAACTCCTTTCCCTCTCATGTGAACATGGGTATCGCCTGTTATACATAATACTGGAAATGAATCTACATATGCATCAGCAAGACCAATAGCTGTATTGATGGCTCCTGGTCCTATTGAAGTAAACACACATAAGGGCTTGTTAACAATCCTATAATACCCTACAGCAAGATGTACTCCTGACATTTCTTGTTTAGGTTGGATTAATTTAAGCTTACTTTTATCTTTATAGAACGCATCGACCAAAGCTAAACATCCATGACCGGGAATGCCTACAACATAATTTACACCTTCTTTTATTAAATATTTAGCTACAATTTCTCCTCCAGTATATAAGGGCATTCTCAAAACACTCTCATAGAAATAATTGGTTTTTAAATTAATATTATTAAAAATCTTAACTCAAAATTAAGGTTTTATTATCATCAACTTTAAAAATTCATTAATCCCCTCCAGTTTATAAGTTGAACATCAAAAAAGTAATTTATACACTATATTAAGATTAATTTCTGAATTAGTTGATTAAGAATTTGCCATCTATTTTAGAAAAAATTCGGGTATTGGGAGAAAACTCAAAATACGACATCTGTGCTAGTACCGCTTCCAGTCGTTCAAAAAAGTATCCAAATTTATTTGGAGATTCAAAAAGTTGGATAGGGGCTACTGCTAAAGCCGGAATATGTCATAGTTATACTCCTGACGGGCGATGTATGAGTCTTTTCAAAACTTTATACACCAACAAATGTATATATAATTGTAAATATTGTTTTTCTCATAACTGCAAGCAGAAAATGAGTTTTACACCAGAGGAATATGCTCAAACCTTCATGAAACTATATTCAATGAATGTGGTAGAAGGGGTTTTTATCTCATCAGGAGTATATCGTAGCGCTGACGCAACTACAGATGAAATGTTGGAGGCGATAAAGCTTTTAAGATTCAAATATAAATTTCGGGGATATATCCATTTTAAATGCTTGCCTGGTGTAAGTCAATACTTATTGAAAGAAGCTATAAGTTTGACTGATCGTATTTCAATTAATTCAGAGGCATCTAGTAAGGAACATCTTGCGGAAATTGCTGAACAAAAGGATTTTTATAATGACATAATAATGCGCCAAAGATGGTTAAAAGAAATTCGTATTAAGCATAATCAAGAGACCCTTAAAAATTTAAAAGATTTAAAGGAAGATTATAAGCTAAATTTTCAAGAAAAAATGATAAAGGCTCACCGTAAGGATGGATATAAAACTTTTCGCTGGGATGGAGCTCCCATTCTAAATAGTGGTCAAACTACACAGTTTGTTGTTGGTGCTAGTAAAAATGAAACTGATTTCGATTTATTAAAAAGGATAGATTGGGGATATAAAGAAATTGATCTTAGAAGAGCTTACTTTTCGTCGTTTATTCCTATAGAGGGAACTCCATTGGCGAATAGACAAGCTGCTCCACTTACACGAGAACATAGATTATATCAAAGTGATTGGTTACTAAGAATTTACCATTACAAATTAAAAGAATTAAAAGAAATTCTTACAGAAGAAGGAAATTTACCCGAAGGAGATCCTAAATTGCATTTGGCTAGGCGGAATTTTGAGGATCATGGACCTATTGACCCGAATAAAGCTTCATATTATGAATTGCTACGTATACCAGGTATTGGGCCCATATCGGCAAAAAGAATTATAAATTTACGCGCTAAAAAATTTATATTTAAACGTCGTGCTGAGTTAAAATCAGTTGGTGTAGTACTCAAACGGGCTGATCCTTTCCTTTTAATAAGCGGTCAAAATCAAAAAATTTTAACTAAATATATTTAAGTCATACACAGGTCAAAACTCTAGATGATGAAATCTATGAAAGAACCAAAAAGAAAAAAAGATCCTTTAGAAGTAAAAGGACGAGCAAAAGGATATTCTTGTGAAGAACTAGTTAAAAACCTTAAAAGACATTCTTCGTTTAGTCCAATTTTAATTCAACAAATAAAAAAAACGCCAAATGAAGTTTTACGTAATTTTGGGACTCCCTTTGCTAAAAAAGTGAATAAAATGATGAGAGAAGTTTTTACTGAAGCATATCGAGCAAAGCAATTTACTCGAACTAAAATTAATAATCGTGGTGTTTTATATGGTATTGTCTTATTAAGGCATAAAGTTATGGATCTAGTTTTGAAATATTTTCACGAAAGATGGCCAGAGTGCGTTGTTTGTCTTTATAATGAACATAACCTAAAAACAGGAATAATTAATGAAAATGGAAGTATTATTGAAATGAACAAATCTCTTAAAGAAACTATTGAATATATTAGTAAAGACAGGGAAATTTTTCCCTACTTTAATGATATTCAATTTTCAGGAGAAGAAATCTTTGAAACATTATATAACTCACAAAATATTCCGGAAAGAGAAAATTATAGATATTTTAGAAGTATGATTCCAAAAGCTTGCTTCGAATTACCTGGTATGAGAGGTGGGGTGGAGAAGCAATTTAAGAATAAAAAAATTAATGATTATTTTTGAAAAAAAATAAAAGCCAATTTTAAATTATTTTGGCAAATATTTCTTTAGCTTCTACGTAGGACGAATTTTTTTCTGATAACTCTAATAGATTTCCACCCAATAAATTAATTTTGGCAATCTCATCATTATTAGAAATAAATCCAAGTAGTGTTACATTCTCTTTATTTACTTTCTTAAGTTCATCTAATAAAATATCTCTTAAATTTTCCGGAAATCGGTTACCAAGAATCCAGATATTTTCAAATTTAAGATTTACCTCATCGGTAATTTCAAGAATTCTTTTAAGCGTATGAATTCCCATTTTTGAGGGATCTGAAACAATAATCAAATCTGTAACATCTCTTCCCGTTTTTCTCGCAAAATGTTCTAAACCAGCGGGAGAATCCAGAAGAGTGATATCATAATTCTTTGAGAGAGTGTCTATAACCTTCTTAAGGACATCATTAATATAACAATAGCATCCCTCTCCTTCACTCCTTCCCATTTCTAGTAAGTCAAAATCATCCATTTCTATAAGACAGCTATAAACATCAGATTCTATTAATTGATTTTTAGGAATATTAGGTGCTAATTTTAAACTTTGAATTTTGTCCTTTAACACTTTCATTTTACCCCCAATAGTATCACAAAATTGTATTTCTTCGCCTATAACATCTGCCACATTAGCATCGGGATCTGAATCAATAACGAGAATATCTTTTGCTTTCTTATTATCAATTATATATTTTAAAAAGAGGGCTAGACTCGTGGTTTTACCCACTCCACCTTTTCCCGCAAATGCAATAATTTTATTCATTTTCTCTCTATCATTTTTATGATTATAATAATACTAGAAGAGAATTCTATTAAGATTAAAAATTTATTTTTCATATAATAAAAAGGAGCAATTATAAAATAATTTAAAATTAAAGAAGATAAATGATTACTTTGATAAATAATAAGTATTTATTCTTGACGATAAACAGGAACAATTTTGGAAGTGAATTCGTCTAATGTATAAGGAAATTCTTCTTCACTGGAGATCTTTCCTAATTCAAGCATTATCTGTCGGGCTAGAAGCCAAAAAGCTACTCCTAAGGCCTTTTTACCGCGATTGTTCGCAGGAACTGCTAGATCTATCCCATCGAGCGTATCATCAGTATCAAAAAGAGCAACGACGGGTATTCGCGCTAATTTAGCTTCTCTTAGGATAACTTTATCAGCATGGGGATCAACTATTACTACTACTGAAGCATCTTTAATATAATCATCAATCAACGGGTTTGTAAGAGAGCCAGGGATAAATCTATCTGTAATCGCTCTGCACCCTAAAGCTTTGCAAAATTTTTTTACTGGTTCTTTTCCATATCGTCTTACGGAGGTTACGATTACTTTATCACTACCTTCTTCAACATATTTACTTAAAAATTTTGCAGCAATAGTCAACCGTTCATCGGTTTTGTTTAAATCAATAACATATAATCCATAATTCGTTTGTCTATAAATAAATCTTCGAGCATCTCCCGTTAATAATTTTGTACCGATATGAATTCCACAACTTAAATAAAGTTGCTTTTTCTCCTCATCTTTATCAATTATTTTTTCTAGTCCTTCAACTTCTGCTTCTATGTCATTAGCGTCGAGTAATTCAAGTTCTTCTTCTAAATCCAATTCCTCTTCAAAATCCTCTACGAAATCCTCTTCAAAATCTTCATCTAACTCTTCTAAATTCTTTTTATCTTCTTTCTCTGATTTTTCGGTTTTTTTCTTTTTTTTAGCCAATGTATATACCCTGAAATGAAAGATTTAGTATATTATAATAACAATTTTAGATGTTTTAAATAAGCCATCATAATTTTAATATTTTATTAAAAGAAATCTTCTATTTCTCATAGAACTAAAGATTTAATATAGCATGATAATTTAAATTATTATTATCCTAAAAAACAATATATTGAAATTATAATTACAACATTACTACGGAATTATGGTCTCTTACCGATTAGTTATTGGCATAACAGCTGGAATTACTATGAGTTTTTTTACAATATTCTTCTTTAATATGACGGATATATTAGTACAATTGAATCTTTATCTTCAAACAGATGTATTAAAATCAATCATAATATTATTAGGGGCTAATTTTAAATTTGATATCATTTCGTTTTTTGCCGGAACGCCATCTTTTTTCGACTTTTTCGCACCTCAGTTGCTAGCAAGTATTTTTATTGGATTTTTAAGTGGAACTATCGCCAAAGGTTTAAAAAGAGGTTTAATTGCTAGTTTAATTGTTGTTGTTGTTGATTTCTTAATTTGGATGTTATTGAGTGTCATTTCAGGAGAAGATTTAATGGCATTATTTCAAGGAGGACAGCTTTCTGCCACAATTGGAGGTGTATTAAGTGCTGTTATTGGTTCACTTCTAGGAGGTATCGTTGGAGGGGCAATCAGTGGTCCATATGAAGAAGTTTATTAAAGGTTTTTTATAAAGATTAAATTTAACTTTCATTCTGAAATTTATGGTTTTACGCGATGATTTTTACCCCTTTAGTATTAATTTTTATATGAATAATTAAATCTTAAAATTATTATTTATTTTTATAAAGCAATGGATATCGAAGATATATTACCTTCACGAGATATTGCATTTGAATTACTTAAAAAGAAAAAAGTACCATATCATGTAAGAAAACATTCAATTAAAGTAGCTGAAAAAGCATTAGAAATTGTTGAAAGCATAAAAAGTGTTAAGCTTAACAATGATTTAGTAGAAATAGGTTCTTTACTACATGATATTGGAAGATCGAAGACTCATGGATTTAATCATGCTTTAATTGGAGGAAAAATATTAAAAGAAATGGGATATCCTAGTGAGCTTGCGAGAATTTGCGAGACCCACATCTTAGGAGGATTGGATAAAGTAGATGCTAAGTCAGTAGGTTTACCCGAAAAAAATTACTTACCTAATACCCTCGAGGAAAAAATAATTTGCCTTGCAGATAAAATGATGGCAGGAACTAAGGAAGTAACCATAGAAGAGAGATTTAATAAATGGTTTTCTAAATATGGAAGAACAGATATCCTTGTTAAAGCAAAAAAGAGAATAGACGCAATTCAAAAGGAAATTGAGGATTTACAATAAATCCCCTTTTTTAATTTTATTTTTAAGCTGATTTAAAATGCCCCCATCTTTTAATATAGCGATTATAAAGTCGGGCAATTTTTGAAACAGCAATTTCACGTTTTTGCTTTTATTTAACAATTCTCCCTTATGAAGGGATATTTCCACCTTATCGTTTGTGGAAAAATTCCTAGCTTCCCAAGGCATTGTAATTGGAGGTATACCGTTGTTGATTAAATTTCTGAAATAGATTCGAGCAAATGATTTTGCGATGATTGCTTTAATGCCAAGAATTTTAAATACATTTACAGCTTCTTCTCGTGAGCTTCCAGTACCAAAATTCTCACCTGCTAAAATAATAGTTTCCACATTAACTTTGCTTATAAATTTTGGATCAATAAATCTCAACGTATGTTTGGCTATTTCATTTGGATCTCGCATTGTAAGGGTATAACTAGGAACGATATCGTCTGTGTTTATATCATCACCTAATATGTAAATCCAACCTTTAATAAGATCCATTATTAAAGTGCCTCCCTCGGATCTGTAATTTTGCCTTTTAGTGCTGATGCTGCAACAGTCGCAGGTGAAGCTAAATAAATTTGTGATGTGGGAGCGCCCATTCTTCCAATAAAATTTCGGTTTGTGCTGCTCAAGCATATTTCGTCTGGACCTAATACACCTAAATGACCTCCAATACACGCACCACATGTAGAATGAGTAACAACAGCCCCTGATTGTAAGAAAATTTCAATTAATCCTTCGGATAAAGCGTTCATATAAATTTCTTTTGAGGCAGGAGTTATGATTAATCTAGTTCTATTTGAAATTGTTTTACCTTTTAAAATTTGAGCTGCAATTCTCAAATCTTCCATCCTTCCATTAGTACAACTCCCCAAAAATGCTTGATCGATTTCAATATCTTCTACTTCCTCAATTTTAGCAACATTATCTGGATTAGAAGGTTTAGCAACTACAGGAGTTATATCTGTTAGATCATATTCAAAAATCTTCTCATATACTGCATCATGATCTGGAATAATAGGAGTATATTGCTCTATCGTTCTATTTTTTAACCATAATTCAAGCTTTTTATCATGCAGAAAAGTACCAAATTTAGCACCAGCCTCGACAACCATATTTGAAATTGTCATTCTAGAATCAATCGATAGCATTTCTGCTCCTACTCCATAAAATTCCAATGATTTGTATATAGCGCCTTTGGTAGTTATATCCCCGATATAAGTCAAAATAAAATCTTTAGACATTACTCCTTTTTTGAATTTACCAGTTAACTCAATTTTATAACTTTCAGGCACTTTAAACCAAAGATTACCTGTTGCAAAAACTACTGAAACATCAGCAGCGCCTATCCCGGTCGAAAGGCAATTAAACGCACCATAAGTCGTAGTGTGACTATCTGAGCCTACAATTAGCATACCAGGCCTCGCAAAACCCATTTCAGGTAAAACTTGATGACATATCCCTTTATTAATTCCCATATTATGAATAAATCCGAATCTTTCTGCAAATTCCCTACAATCTTGATGCATCTGAGCAGCAGAAATTGTTGGTGCCGGAACCCAGTGATCTAAAATGAAGAAAATTTTATTAGGATCCCAAACCTTATCTAATTCTAGTTTTTCATATTCTTTGTTGATTCTACCACCTAATTGTTCATGAACCATTATCAAATCAATTTTAGCATCAACAAATTCACCTGTATAAACTTTTTCTGAGGTACAATGTGTTTGTAAGATTTTTTGAGCAATAGTTTGATTCATTCTATTTCACAATATAACTCCTTATTTTTACATAATTTATCATAATCATTATCCATCATTAAAATTAATCTATGCACTAATTTACATGTATCTAATAATACTTGAGGATCAACTTTATCTGGAGTATCTTTAATAGTGTGGGTGTAAAGGGCAGCAGCTCTAGTAGTTATATCAATTGCATCAAAATTTCTTAAATGAAAGGGTACTGTATCAGTATGAGCACCAATACTTAAATGAAATCCTTTAACATTAATATTTTCTTTTTTTGCTGCTAGATTTACATACTTGCTTATTAGTGGAGCAATTTTTTTACGGAAAACAATCCCATATGATTCAAAATATTGAATATAATTTTCATTATGACAAGAACAAGAAATCATATCAAAGTTAATTTGAAAAACTCGTCCTTTTTTGAATTGATGCTCATTATCATTCACAAAAAACCTAGACCCCATTGTTCCTAATTCTTCTCCTGAGAATTGGCAAAACCATAAATTGAAATTATTTAAAGGATGCTCTGAGAAATATTCACATAATTCAAATACAATTGCCATTCCTGATGCATTATCAAGAGCTCCCGGGGAGTTATTTCCTGTATTTAAAAATAATAATAGGATATTAGAAAATGAGATTATACTAGAGGATATCCAAGCGCCATATAATGTAATATAAAATGAAATGGGTAAATTTCCAAATAAAATTATCACATAAAGAATATAGAATGCTCCAAAGGCTATTCCACTATAAGCCCATAATCGATAAAATGCTACACGCTGAAATGTTGTGTAGGTTTGAGATTTTGAATCTAAATGAGCTGAAATTATAATGTTTCCAGCGTCGTTTTGAGGAAGTTTCTTAGCAGGAATTTTTACATAAACATTTGTAGCACTTAATGTTTCTCCAAAATACTCACCCCAAAAACCAGGAAATTCAGGATGTTTTAATCTTCTGATCAATAAATAAATAAAGATAATCATACCTCCAATTAGAATAATTGTTAAAGAGACGTGAATATAAGCGAAAAGCATTAGTACTAAATTGAAAATTAAGTGAAGTATCATTATCAATTTAACTAGCGTAGTGGAGTAGAAATCTGAAAACTTAAAATCTCGTTTTATAATTAGCGCTTCATCAATACCAATTTCCTCAAATGATTCTACTGTGAGTTTAACCGCTCTTTTTTCTCCATCTGTTCCTGCTAAGCGAGGAAAACTGAAATTTTTAACATAAGCGAATAACTTCTTCAAACTAAATAACTCCTTCCCTTGTTTTTGATTTTGCGAAATGTAGATTTACCTCTTATTTATTAAATGAATCCAATTAAGCTTGATAATTATCCACCAAATTTGTAGAATAAAATGAAAAATTTATGTTTATTTATTTTAAAATTAAAGTTGCAAACTTTTTAATTTCTTTATCACGACAGTTTGAATTTTCTCTTGAACCAATTCAATTATGTCGTCCGTATCCAGTAAAAAATAATTTTCTTCCTTTGCACGCTTAATATATAATTTTCTTACCTTTTCAAGAAAAATTGAATTTTCAAATTTATCTAAGTGCTCTTGAGATTTTCTTGCTAAAGATATTTTAGGATCAAGATCTAAAATGATTGTAATATCTGGCTTTTCTGCGAACTTATTAATATTTTTAACCCATTCCAAAGAAATGTCATCCGATTGGCAAGATTGATAAACAATAGATGATTCCACATATCTATCAGAGATTACAATAAAGCCTTCATTTAATTTCTTTTTTATTTCAGTATAGAAATGAAGAACCCTATCTGCAGCAAACATTAATGCATCTACGGAGGGAGGAATGTCTTTATTTTTCAAATATTTTCTTATTAATGTGCCAATTTCTGAATTTGATGGCTCATGAGTTAAAAAAACCTTATAGTTTTTTGATTTAAGAAATCCGGTAAGAAGTTGACTGTGAGTTGTGGTTCCAGAACCATCAATACCATCTAAAACTATAAAAAGTGAACGTTTCTCCAAAATAATTCATGTAAGTTGATAATATACTTCTAGCACATAAGACTAGTATTATATATTATTGCTAAAATTATTAATAAATTATAATTTAACTAAAATTGATTAAATTTTAAATTAAATTTTATATTCATAATCTTAGATTTTTGAAAAATTTAAAAAACCTAATAAATATGACAACTAGAAACCCTGTTGGATATTGCCCTAATTGTAAACAAAATGTCTTGTTAGTAAGAGAAGATATTAATTGGCCATTGGCAATAATTTTATTATGTCTTACTGCAGGAATTGGATTGCTTATATATTTAATAATTTACTATAGTCAAGCTGAAGATCATTGTATTCATTGTCACACTCAAATATTTGCCACTTCTGCTCAATACGCACCCTCAGTTCTTTCTACTAAATCAGAATCTCAAAAAGCCTATCAATTTAATAGTCAAACATCTCAACAGCCTGAGAAAATCCAGTCTCGATATTGTCCATTTTGTGGTGAACAATTGAGAGATTCTTCCGCTCAATTTTGTTCTAATTGTGGTGCAAAAGTGTAAGGGGATTTTTAATTAATTATTAGAAAACCACTTTACATCTCAGACTACAGACAAATTTCTTCTTTTTGGATAAATAATAGGTATTATTTCTTTTCTAAGACGTTTATTAGATTTTGAACGAATTTTTTTGAGTTTGAAAAATATTCGAATATTTTAAATCCAAATTTTATCTACGAAAATTTAGATGGCTATCAATATTTGCTATACTATTTACTTGAAAAAATTAAAATTAATCTGATATTATGGGCTCGAAATTATCCATTCTAAGTTGATTTACTTTAAATCTTTATAAGTGCTCATAAAGTGTTCTTATTGCGAGCAATTCTCAAAAAAATTATAATTAAAGAATGGACTCCAAATTTTTTATATCCCGTTGATTCTAACTTTTAATTAAGAATATTAAAAAGTGAGAAATTTAGAATTAAAGAGGTCAAATAAATGGCAACTATGTATTGTCCGAATTGTAAAATGAATGTTTTCACGGTAAGAGAGGATTTAGACATTGCATTAATTATTATTTTATCTATTTTTACTGCGGGACTAGGTGCATTAATATATTTAGCAATATATTATGATAAAGAGAGAAATAGGTGTATTCATTGTAAATCAATTTGTCAACATATAACATTGGAGCACCAAAGCGGGAATCCTATAAGCTTAATTAGAGTTCCCTATGCTAGTGAAAGTGGAAATCAATTAGGTTATCAAATCCAAATTCAAGAACAACAATCTAAATTTTGTTTCAACTGTGGAATTAAACTTGATGAAAGAGAAGGATTGAAATTCTGTGCTTATTGCGGTACAAAAATAATATAGATTAGCTTATTTTTATTTTTTTAAAATTTTCATAAATTCATAAAAGTATTTATAAGAATTCTGAAAATGGGAATCTTCTTTCGAGTATTCTAATCCTTGAGTAAATATCTTTTCAAACTCGTTAAAATCTTTATTATAAATAATAGTCTTATATTCTTGTATTAAATTCTCTAATAAATCGAGAATATAAAGAAATTCATGATTTTCAATCTGGATTTCCCCAAACATCTCCATTTCTCTTTGAATTATGCTTTCTGCAAATACTTTTTGTAGAAGGAAAGTTGTACCAGTATATTTTGTCAATTCTCCTAGTGAAAAGTTAGTATTTTTAAGAAGATTAAGAAAAATAATGTTAAGCATATGGGGAACCCCTAATGTTAAAGCTACTTGTTTATCATGAAGTATTGGATCGGTTTCAGTGAGTATTAATCCATCAGATTTAAATATTTGCAGCAATTCTTTAATCAAATTTGCGTATTCCCTAGTACCTCCTACTTTTATGACTATTATGACATAATTTCGCATATTTACGATTCCAGGCCCGAACATTGGATGAAGTGATAGACAATTGATGGGATATTGTTTTCTGGCTTCATCTAATACCTTAAAAACTGAGGATTTTATTGAAGAAATGTCAAATAAGATTGCATTATCTTTAAGATATGGAGCTACTTCTTTAATCATATCAGGTGTAGTTCGAATAGGAATAGAAACCATTACTATGTCTGCATCCTTCACACTTTCTTCAAGATTTGTCAAGTATTTCACTTTTAACTCTTTTGCTTCTCTTCTTAAAATATCCTCATTTCTTGCATATAGAATAACATTAAATCCATGTTTCTTGAAATAACGAGCAAACACCTTACCCATTCCTCCAGAACCACCAATAATAGTAACATTTTTTCCTAACATTTCTCTAACTCCAAAAGCTCTTTTACTTTATTTTTCATTAATATTTTATTTGGTTTTTTACCTGTCCACCACTCAAATGCTAAAGCGCCTTGATTAATTAGCATATCAAGCCCACCTAAAGTTTTACATCCTATATCCTTAGCATCTTTTATTAATTTTGTCTCTAAGGGATTGTATATGATATCAAACACAAATAAATCTTTATGGATAAATTCTTTTTGAATAGGAGAATTATCAATATTGGGGTACATACCAATAGGAGTGGTGTTTATTAATAGATCGATATTCTCTATTTCCTTTTTTAATATAGCATTTGTTAATTCTTTTCCTTCAACCTTTAAATTATAATTTTCAGCAAGTATTTCAGCTAGTTTTAATGCTCGAGATTTAGACCTATTAAGGATGAGCACTCGATCTATTTCTTCTCCTAAAGAATAACTAATAGCTTTAGCAGCACCACCCGCACCAATAATCATAACATTCGTACTTTTGAGTTTAAAACCAGTGTCTTTGAGAGCCAATTTTGCTCCGATTGTATCTGTATTTTTGCCAACTAACATACCATCCTCGTTCTTTATAGAATTAATTGCTCCAATCTTCTCTGCTAGAGGTTCTATCTCATCTAAATATTGAATAATTGTTTCTTTATGGGGAATTGTTACGTTAATACCCTTAATATCTAGAGTTTTGAAACTATCAATCGCTTTTTTAAGTTTATCTGATGTAATATCAAATGCGAGATATACATAGTTTAGTCCTAAATCCTGTAAAGCTATATTATGCATTATTGGAGACATACTGTGCTTTATAGGATGACCGATAACACATAAAATATTTGTCTCTGAATTGATAAAGTCCCTAATAGACATCAATAAATCAGAAGTTTTAAATTTCTTTTAATAATATCTTTAAGAAAAATAGTAATAAATAATTATTTAGGATTAATCAAATAATTTAACTAGGAAACTGAATATAATGGAAAAAAAAACATTAAGTCCAAAATTAGCTACTATTCCTATGCCTGCGGCAGTTATCTCCGTTGGTGTGGAAGAAGACGCAAATTTAATAACACTCGCTTATGTGGGAAAGGTTTGCTTAAATCCACCTATAATCGCCATTTCTATCCAACCCAAACGATATTCATATCAATTAATTGAGAAATATGGCGAGTTTGTGATTAATTATCCGACTGTTAATCAATTAAGAGAAACAGATTATTGTGGAACTAGATCAGGAAGAGATGTAAATAAATGGAAAGAATTGCATTTAACTAAAGAAAAAGCTTCGATTGTGAAAGTTCCTATGGTTAAAGAGTTTCCATGGAATATGGAATGCAAAGTAATAAAAAAATTAGAATTAGGTTCGCACGTATGTTATTTTGGTGAAGTTGTTGCTACACATTGTAACTCAGAGTTAATTAAGGATGATAATATAGATCCTGAACAAATTAGTACATTTGCGTATATCTCAGGAAATTACATTCCGCTGGAACAAAAAATCATAGGAAAGCATGGGTTCAGTTTAAAATAAAAAATTTTTTCATGCATTACTAAATTTTAATCAAATTTTTTGATATTATGGGAAAAGATTCGATCGCTCTCATTGGATTCATGGCAACTGGTAAAACTACAGTTGGAAAAGCATTAGCAAAACATTTAGGAAACAAATTTGAGTTTCTTGAAACTGATGATCTAGTTATAAAGTTAGCGGGTAAGTCCATCCCAGAAATCTTCTCAGAAGATGGGGAACTTTTATTTAGGCGTTATGAAATTGAAGCGTGTAGATCAATCTCAAAACAGAGTAGCATTGTAATCTCATGTGGGGGAGGGATTGTATTAAACCAGATTAATATTGAGAATTTAAAAAGAAACTGCTATATAGTGTTATTGGAGGCATCAATTGAAGAAATTTATAAACGTATTGTAAAAGATGGAAAAGAATCAAGACCAGTTATAAATACAGGTAAGCCTATGGAAGATATTAAAAAGATTTTGGCTTATAGACAGCCTCTCTACAATTCAGCAGCAGAAATCGTTATCGATACGACTGGTAAATCAGTAAATGAAATAGTAAGTTTGATTTTGGCTAAAATAAAAGAAATTAACAAAAATCCTTTAATATAAAGTTAATTAGCTTTTTTTTACAAAATTGATTCAATCTTTTATTGAAATAAAAAAATAGATGAAAAAATAGAAATGAAAATCGAACCAAGCAAAGAAGATGATCCTTATGAAGTTATCTTAAATAATATGCGTGAATACCCAAGCGATATTCCTACTGTTGATGGAAAAATCTCTGAAGCATTTAGAGAATATATAAAAATTCTTTTTACTCCAGAAGAAGCAATGATTGCCCAATATTTAACTGTAAAACCTCAGAGTGTCAATGTTATCTCAAAAAAAATAGAAAAAAGTAAAGAAGAGACAAAAAGAATTCTAGAAGATATGACAAAAACTGGGATTATCCAAGACATTGGAGGATATTCCTACTTCCTAGCAATGGCACATCTTTTAAATATGGGTTTTAAATACTCTAGAACTTTAAAAAGACTTGGGAAAAAAGGAGCAGAATTATACCAACAGTTCTTTATCGATGAAAAGTTTTATAAGAGATATGAATCTTCTGATAAGGGTACTTCACTTACACGTGTAGTACCTGTAAATTTAACAATAGACCATCAATCTACAATTTCGAATGCGGAAGAAATCCACGATATAATTGAGAATTGTATGGGACCTATAGTTATCACTGATTGTCCCTGTCGTAAAAGAACTGAAACTTTAGCTATAAGAGAATGTAAAGATAAATTTCCTATAGAAGATACATGTTTTCAGGTGGGTTTATTTGGACAATACTTTTTAAGAAGAGGGGAGGGGAAAGAACTTTCACGCAAGGACGCCCACGATATGGTAAATGTGCTAGCAAAAATGGGATTAGTTTTTACCACTGAAAATATAAAAAGCCCAATACACCAAGTTATTTGTAGTTGTTGCGCATGTTGTTGTGCTTTATTAAGAGGGATGACACGCTTTGAAGATAAGAATGAATATTGTACTGCTAAGTCAAATTATATA